>JAGWQP010000119.1 GCA_028876805.1 Acidobacteriota bacterium
GCCGACATCGCCTGCCGCCGGAGGCCGGTCCACCCGATTTTTCGCGGCGCGCTGCTCGAGTTGTGCCACTTCTTCCGGCGTGAGAGTCGCCTTTTCGGCCAAGTCTGCCGGCCGCTCGAATGGTGTAATGGTCGGGTTGGTCCAAACGCCCTCGAAGTCGGGTTGTCCGTCCGGAGTGTGACCAAGAGTCCAGGCCTGATGGGCCCTCAGTTGGCCGGACGCGGGCCGCGGCATGCTCACTATGACAGTCGCCATCACAGCGAGCGTGGCCGCAAGCAATCGATGACGCATGCGAATCCTCCTCCGGCTCATTATATGCAAGGCTCCAGCTTGGTGTGGCCGGCCAGGCGACGTCTCTCGCCGGTCTTCAGCCTTCCCAAACCCGCTTGGGAACGCCGCGATCGCGGTCCTGCAGCCGGTCATACAGATAAAACGTGGAGACCGTGCCGAGCGACTCGTTATAGAAGCTTTCCTGGCCCAGACCTTCCTTGAGATCCTCTTCAAAATCGTGGAGCGCTTTCAACTCTTCGGCGAGCGCAGGCTTGGTTTTGCCGGAGGAGGTACGGAAGAACTTTTGAAAGCCCCCGTCCACCAGCCGACCAATTTCCTCGCCCATAGGAATGCCAGCCCGTTCCGCGATGTGGACGGCGCCTTCGCGATCCCCAAGATCCACGGCGCAGCTGCCTCGGGTCACGCGAACACCGCCGTTGCGGGGCGTGACAATAAAACCCAGGCTCTTTAGTTGGCTCAAGCGCTCCTGAAAGGTCGGGTTCTTGGGGCGCTCTCTGCGAAAGAACATAAAATCCATTGTACACGCTGAGCTAAGGAACCATGACGAACAACGAGGTTTCTAGAACAGTACAGACTGGAGGTCACACATGATGGATCAAACGACCGGATAGTCCAGGGGCATCGAGGCCTTGGTCTCTTCTTGGTCATCATGGACCAACATTTTGCGACCGGCCCTGAACAGGCGTTTGCCATAAGGCATCTGATCAGGCCCAAGACCGTAATCCCATTCCACGCCAACGAGATCGCGACGACCGGCGGGGTGGTCACCGCCGGAACGCGCACCGCCCGACGACGACGATGAAGGATCCGGTCCCGAGGTGTTCGTGCAGCGCCGGGCGGCCTTACGTTGGAGTTCGATGCTCAGGCGCGCTGCCGGGCGGGCTGCAACTGAGCCGCTACGACCGCCTCCACGCGAAGGCGCCGTTTACCAACGTGGCCACCGGCCCGCCTCGGAAGGTGCGGCCATGGAACGGGGAGTTGCGGCTGCGTGAAAAGGACTGGTTGACGTCGTAAGTCCACTCGAAATCGGTACTGAAGATCGTGAGGTCGGCCGGCGCGCCGGCGGCGAGCGTGCCACGACCCAGCCTCAACACCGATTCCGGTCCGGTGGTGAAGAGCTCCACCAAGCGCATGAGCGCAATCCTACCCGAATGCACCAGCCTGTCGAGGGCCAGGCCCAGCGCCGTTTCCAGGCCGATGATGCCGAACGGGCAGCTTTCGAACTCTTGCATTTTCTCGCTGCCTGCGTGGGGCGCGTGGTCGGTGGCGATGGCGGTGATGGTGCCGGCGGCGATGCCGTCTACCACGGCGCTGCAGTCCGACGGAGCGCGCAACGGAGGCTTCATCTTGTAATTGCTGTCATAGGGGAGCATCTCTTCGTCGGTCAGCGAGAAATGGTGAGGCGTAGCCTCACAGGTCACCGCCAGTCCACGTTGGCGGGCGTACTCCACCATGGTGACGGCGTTGCGCGTCGAGATGTGAGCCACGTGACAGCGGGCCCCGGTGATCTCAGCCAACACCAGGTCGCGGGCCACCATCACGTCTTCGGACGCTGCGGGGATGCCGCGAAGGCCCCACCGGACCGAGAGGCGCCCTTCGTGCATATCGCCGCCGGCGCTGAGGTTGAGGTCCTCGCAATGGTCAATCACCGGCAGCTCGTAGGCGCGCGCGAATTCCATGGCGCGTCGCATTACCAGCGAATTCATGACGGGCCGGCCGTCGTCGGAGATGGCCACTGCACCGGCGGCTTTCATCGCCCCGATCGCCGCCAACTCCTCCCCGGCGCTTCCCTTGGTGATGGCGCCGATGGGGAATACATTCACTGCCCCTAGCCGGCGCGCCCGCTCGACGATGTAACTGGTCACGGTGGCGCTATCGTTCACGGGTTTGGTGTTGGGCATGCAGCAGATCGACGTGAATCCGCCCGCCGCCGCGGCTCTGGAACCACTCTCGATGGTCTCGGCGTGCTCGAAACCCGGCTCTCGCAGGTGCACATGCATGTCGATGAAACCCGGGGCCACAACCAGGCCGGTGGCATCGAAGATTTCCGCTTGCGGTAAGGAAAGATTCGGCGCGACTGCCGCGATCGTGCCGTCGCGGATCAGCACGTCGGCGACGCGATCGGTGCGGGATGCCGGATCCATCACACGGCCGTTCCGGATGAGCAGAGCCATGGCCTATCCAATGACCCTTTCGAGCACCGCCATCCGCACAGCGATGCCGTTTTCTACCTGGTTTAGAATGACGGAGCGCTGGAAATCTGCCACCTCCGAAGAGAGTTCGCGACCGCGATTGATCGGCCCGGGGTGCATGACAATAGCGTCCGGTTTCGCCAGGTCGAGGTGTTCCAGGCGGAGGCCGTAGAACTGGAAATACTCAAGGGCTGAGAAGGCCGCCTCATGCTGGCGTTCGAGCTGCACCCTCAGCATCATGATGACGTCGGCGTGGCGGATGGCTTCGCGGATGTCGGTGGTGAGCCGGACGCCGGGCGCCAGTTGCTCGAGCTCGCGGGGCAGCAGAGACGCGGGACCGCAAAGCACGATCTCAGAGCCGAACTTGGAGAGCAGGTGCACGTTCGAACGCGCGACGCGGCTATGCGCAATGTCGCCGATGATGGCCACTCGCAGGCCTTCGAGCGTGCTGCGACGGTCGAGAATGGTGCGGGCGTCGAGCAGCGCCTGGGTCGGGTGCTCGTGCATGCCATCGCCGGCGTTAATGATGGGAGTGGGCAGGTGCCGCGACAGGAAATGCGGCGCCCCGGACGCTGCGTGGCGCATCACGATGGCGTCCGGCCGCATAGCCGCCAAGGTGTTCAAAGTGTCCACCAGCGACTCGCCTTTGGTGACGCTTGATCCCGAGGCGGTGATCGAAACCGCGTCAGCTCCCAAGCGTTTGGCGGCGATTTCAAAGCTGGTGCGCGTGCGCGTGGAGGCCTCGTAAAACAGGTTGACGATCATCTTGCCGCGCAGAGTATCGAGCTTCTTCAGTGACTGGCTCTGCAAGGGCTGAAAATCCTTGGCGCGTGAAAGGATAGCCTCGATCGAGCCGCGGTTGAGCTCCTCGATTCCCAGCAGTCCGTCAGGCATAGGCGTCAGGCGTTGCCGCTGGCTGCGACTTTTTCTACCAGGAGGACCTTTTCCAAGCCGTCTATTTCCTGGAATTTCACTTCGATAATTTCGGTATCGCTGGTTTGCACCACGCGCCCGATGAACCGCGCTTCGATCGGCAATTCACGGTGCCCCCGGTCGATCAGCACCAGCAAGTGAACCTTGGCCGGGCGACCGTGGTCAAACAGCGCGTCCAGGGCCGCGCGGATGGTGCGCCCGGTGTACAGAACGTCGTCCATCAGGATGATGTCTTTGCCCTGGATGGAGAAAGGAATCTCCGTGGAACTGACCACCGGCTTGATGTCGACCGTTGTGAGATCGTCGCGATAGAGGTTGATGTCTAAGACACCGACCGGAATGACGTGCTTTTCGAGCGTTTCAATCTTCTTGGAAAGGCGTTGCGCCAGGGGCACGCCACGGCGGCGGATTCCGATGAAAGCGAGATGATCGAGGTTCCCGGTTTTTTCGAGGATCTCATGAGCCAGCCGAACCAGCGTCCGATCAATCTCAGAGGCGCTCATGAGCTGGGCTTTTTCGCGTGTGGTGGCCAGCATATACGGGTCCGCACGAACAGGGTAGCATGCGCGATGGCCGGGTTTCTGTGCGGCGGCCACAATCAGGGGGTCCTATTCAGCAGCCCGCAAGCGTACCTGTGTTTCGGCGTACTGCTTCGGGACCAGGCGTCTTTCCAGATGAGGAACCGTTCGTCTCCACGCGGAGGATACCTCGTAAGCTTGCCGAAGCTTCGCGTCGGCGTCCCGGCCTATGGCCCGGCCTGTGGCCCGGCAGAGAACCTGCTTGTTTCCGCCAACCGGACCCAGCCACTGTGAAAAAATCGCTCCGCGGATACAGCTTCGCGACTGAAGCGGCTGCTCCGAAGACAGCCGAATCTCGAGCGTCTCCCAAATCGTTCGAGTCGATGAGGAGTTGGAGGTTTCCGCCCGGACGGTGCCTGTCGAAACCAGGTGATGGAAAATGCCGGCGACGGCGCCGACCGACGATGATACTAGCGGTCGAACGCGAGGCGCAACTGATTGCGCTCAAAATCGAGTAGCCAGCGCTTGTTCTCCAGGCCGCCGCCGTAACCGGTGAGGGTCCCATTGCTGCCGATGACGCGGTGACAAGGAATAATAATCGCGATCGGATTGGAACCGTTGGCCAGACCGACCGCACGCGAAGCCGCAGGATTGCCCAGGCGCCGGGCGAGTTCTCGGTAGGAAATCGTTTCACCGAAGGGAATTTCCTGCAACGCGCGCCAAACGCGCTGCTGAAATCCAGTTCCCTGCGGGTTCAGTTCAAGATCGAAGTGTTGACGTTCGCCGGCGAAGAAAGCGCGGAGTTGGCGGATCGCCTCGCGCAGCAAGTGGTCGTTGTTTTTCCAAGAGGCGTCGATGGCGGGCGACGTGCGTCCCCGTTCGAACAGCAACTCGCGCAATCCGCCCTCATCGGCCACCAGCAGCAGCCGGCCTACGGGGCTTTCGGTCCATTGATAACAAGTGGCCATCTCTCACTCCCTGCCAAAGATGAAGCGCCGCATACGCGCGCCACGGCCGCCAGTGCTCGGCGCGGCGTTCGAGCTCGCGGGCCGTTTCCACTCCTGCGGCCCGCACGAGCACCAGGTCGCCTGACGGAAAGGCGTCGGGATCCCCCAGGGCTCGCAGTGCAATGTACCCGGCCGTCCATGTTCCGATTCCCACGATGGCTCGCAACTGAGTGGCGACCACGTCCGGCGCGGCCGAGCTGTCCAGGATGAGCTTTCGACTGGCCACGGCCGCCGAGAAGCCACGCACTGTCGCGGCCCGCTTGACGGGAATTCCGATCGAGGACAGGTCCGCCTCCGCGAGAAGCTCGGCGTTCGGAAACACGCGGGTGATGCAGCCACGGGTAGCATTCAGCGGCCGGCCGAACCGAGCTGCGAGCCGGCCTGCGATGGTAGAAGCAGCTTGAACCGTGATCTGTTGACCGAGAATCGCCCGGACGCCGAGCTCGAAGGCGTCCCAGGCGCCCGGCACGCGAAGGCCGGGCCGCGCCGCAACCAGAGACCGGAGCCGATCGTCCGTCCCCAGGCAGGATTGGATCGCCAGCGGGTCGGCGTCGAGATCGAACAGACGCCGCACGCGGGAAACGATGGCCAGCAAATTGCCGGGCTGGGGGTGATCGATTTCGAGCAGTATTTCGGGTGCCACGTGCGAGGCCTCGATCGATCCGGGAACGCCCGCCAGCGTGATGCTGCGGCGATAGATTCCGCCGGCGACCGACTCCACGCCCGGAATCGCGCGCGAGGAAAGGAACGCGAGTAGCGCGTCCCAGTCAAACGGCGGGCGGTATCGGAGGCGGAACCGGATGCCGCCGCTGACGGAGGTCTGGTGCGATTGCCGGAGCTCGCGCGGGCTCTCATGCCACGTTTTGCGGAATACGTCATTAAAACGCCGCACGCTGCCGAATCCGGACGCCAGCGCAATCGTCGTAATGGGAAGGTCGGTGTCATCGAGCAGCCGTTTGGCGGAAAGCAACCGGTGCGTCTGGGCGACGGCAGTGGGCGAGGCTCCGAGGTGTTCGACGAAAAG
This sequence comes from Acidobacteriota bacterium, assembly GCA_028876805.1. Taxonomy (GTDB): domain Bacteria; phylum Acidobacteriota; class Terriglobia; order Bryobacterales; family Bryobacteraceae; genus PSRJ01. The sequence goes on from JAGWQP010000119.1 coordinate 5,966, forward strand.
CCGCCGGAGGTGACGGTCGCCAACTCCGAGCCGGCTGGCGAGACGTTGGACGCCGGCCTGGTCGAGCGCGCCCTCGGCGATTTCCCGCAGCGCGCGCGCGACGGTAGTGGAGGAGCCGTTCCAAGCGGGCGTGCCAGGCGCGCATTCGGGGCGGCATCGCAGACACGGCCGCAGACCGGCAGCTGCGGCTGCCGCCGCCGAGGGATAGTAAGTGACATTTTCTTCGCGTGGCGAAGGAGCGGGGCAGATCGGCCGACAAAAGATTTTGGTAGTGCGCACGCCGATGAAAAAGCGCCCGTCGAAGCGGGCGTCGCGGGTTAATCGCGCCTTGCGGCAGGTTTCGCGGTCGACAAGCACGTCACTGCTGAATATAGCTCGGCGGCGCGCTCTGGACTAGCTGTTTTCGGACGTGAATGGCGGTGGCGCTTGGCTTAGCGCTTGGCCTCCCCGAAGCGGGGTGGATGCGGTGGATCCGAGGGCGCTCGGCAGCACCCGGGTTACCCGTCACCACACACGGCAGGCCTGCGCGCGCACCATGGGCTGACCGGCTTTGCACGAGAACGCCTTCTGAAACTCTGACATGTTCGAGACTACGCCGTTGATGCGGTCTTCGAGCGGCGAATGCGGGTTGGTCACCGCGCTCACGCGCTTGCTCTCCGGACGCTCGTCGCCACACGCCCATTGCGCCATGCCGATGAAGAACCTTTGCTCGGGCGTGAAGCCTTCGGCCGGCTGCAACGTCTGGCCCCGTGTGGCGTTTTTCCAAGCGATGTATGCCAGCAACGTGCCGCCCAGGTCGGCGACGTCCTCACCTTCGGTCAGCTTGCTGTTGAGCTTGACGTCGTCCACCACCGTGTATTGCGCATATTGGTTCACCACGCAGGCAGCCCGCGTTTTGAACTGCTCGGCGTCTTGCTTGGTCCACCAGTCGCGCAGGTTGCCCTTGGCGTCGAACTGGCGTCCTTCATCGTCGAAGCCGTGAGTCAGCTCGTGGCCGATAGTCGCGCCGGTGTTGCCGTAGTTGGGCGCGTCGTCCATCTTGGGGTCGAACAGGGGCGGCTGCAGGACGCCGGCGGGGAAGTTGATGTCGTTCAACTGCGGATCGTAGTAGGCGTTCACGGTAGGCGGTGTCATTTGCCACTCCGAGCGGTCGACGGGCTTGCCGATCTTGTTCAAATCGCGTTTCGACTCAAAAATAGCCGAACGTGTCTGATTGCCGAGGAAGTCGCCGCGGACGATATCGAGCGCGCCGTAGTCCCGCCATTTGTCCGGATAGCCGATCTTGTTTACCATGCCGTGCAGCTTGGCCAGCGCCTGGGTCTTGGTTTCCGGGCCCATCCAGGATAATTGCTGAATGTCGTTCTCCATGGCCTTTTGGATCTGCCGGGCCATAGCGAGCGCACGGGCTTTGGTGTCAGGTGTGAAGGTCTTCTCGACAAAGACCTGAGCGAGCGCTTCACCGAGGTCGCGGTCGACATACTGGACGCAGCGCTTCCAGCGCGGCTGAATCTCGGCGACGCCCCGGAGATATTTCCGGTAGAAGTCGAAGTTCGCGCGAACGAAAGGAGAAGAAAGATAGGGCGCGTGTTCGCGAGCGAGATGCCAGCGCAGATAGGTTTTCCACTCGGCCAAACCGCGCGTCGTGAGCTCGTGTTCCACCTGCTGAAAGAATTTCGGTTCGGTGACGTTGATGACGGTCTGCGCCGGTATTCCGGAAGCGCTCCAGTACGCCGGCCATTGGAACGACGGCGTCAGCTGCTCGAGTTGGGCGGCCGTCAGCTTATGAAACAGGTTGTGCGGTTCGCGCTTCTCCACGCGTGTCAGTGACGCTTGGGCGAGCGCCGTCTCAATAGCCATCACCGTCTGCGCCTCGGCTTTTGCAGTGGTGGCGTTGTCGCCCAGCAAAGTGAAGATCTCGGCGACGTGCTCCACATATTTGGCCCGGGTCTGCTGGCTCTTGGCGTCGGTCTTAACGTAATAATCGCGGTCTGGCAAGCCGAGCCCGCTGGCGCTGGCGAAGGCAATTACGCGGTTGGAGTCGGCGTAGTCCTGGTTGGAGCTGAAGCCGAACAGCGCGCCAGTCTCGCCGGACTCTAGGTGCAGGCGCGCGAGCACAGCCGGCAGTTCGGAAATCTGCTTCATCC
>JAGWQP010000120.1 GCA_028876805.1 Acidobacteriota bacterium
AGAATCGTGCATCCGAAGACCAGGGCCAACGCCTGGCGCCGTGCTCGGGCTTTGTTCGGCGCTTCTAGAGTGGTAGCGGTACTCCGCAAATCAGCCTCGCTGGTCTACTCAAGGATACCAGGGATTTCGTTCTACAATGAGTCTCGTGAGCCCAGAATCCGCCGAGGAGACGGCTGTCTCCCCGCCCTCCCCGGCCACCAGCGCCCTACCGCGCAGCGTGGCCGCCGAGTGGACGGTCACGATCATCCTGCTGCTATTTGGGACGACAACGCTGGTGCAGGCGTACGTGATCCCGACCGGTTCGATGGAAAACTCGCTGCTGGTTGGCGATCACCTGCTGGTGGACAAGCTTTCGTACGCTCCCGCCGGAGCGCTATCCAAGCACCTGCTACCGTACGATGACGTCGGGCGCGGGGACGTCATCGTGTTCCGCTATCCAGTGGACATCCGCCAGACGTTCGTGAAGCGGGCGATCGGCATTCCGGGCGACCATATCCGGCTGGCCGACAAACAACTGGTGCTGAACGGCCGTCCGGTCGAGGAACCATACACGTATCACAGCACCGACTACGTGGATTCGTATCGCGACAACTTTCCCGGCGAGCCGAACTTCCAGGTTCCGGTATCGGCTTTGGACATGCTGCGCAACCATGTGGTCCACGGTGACGTCGTCGTGCCACCCGGCTTTTATTTCGCTATGGGTGACAACCGCGATTCCTCGCTCGACAGCCGCTACTGGGGATTCGTGCCGCGCGACAACATCATCGGCAAGCCGGTCATCATTTACTGGTCTTACGATGCACCGACCGAGGCCCTCTCGGATCCGGCCATCCGGGTCAACTACCTGATCGATCTGATCCTGCATTTTCCAACCAAGACGCGGTGGAGCCGGACGTTCCGGCTGATCCGCGGGTACCCGCTCCGTTGACGGCGCTGACGTAGCGAGTGCCTGGCTCGATGCCTGATCCCCATCAGTACGGACTCATTCTGGCCGGGGGCCGCGGCACACGCTTTTGGCCGCGCAGCCGCAGGCGTTCCGCCAAGCAGGTGCTTCCGGTCCTTGGAGACCGTTCCCTGATTCAGAACACGGCCCGCCGCCTGGCGTCCTTGATCGACCCGAGTCGGTTGTGGGTCCTCACGAGCGAAGCTCTGCGCGACACCATCGTCTGGCAGATTCCGGAGGTGCCGGCGGGACAGATCCTTGCCGAACCGGCCCAGCGCAACACAGCGCCGGCGATTGGCTTGGTCGCGCACATTCTGAGGTCGCTCGACCCGGATGCCGTGATGGGGGTCTTCCCCTCCGATCACGTGATCGGAAAACCGGCTGTGTTCGAGCGCGCGGTTCGCGCGGCGCTCCAAAGCGCCGGCGCAGGCAGGCTCATGGTGATCGGAGTTCCGCCACGATGGGCCGAAACCGGGTACGGGTACATCGAATTTCCGCGCGGTGTGCGGCGTAGCGCCGTCAAACCTGCCTCGGTCGTCCGATTCCGAGAAAAGCCGGGCCTCGCCACGGCTCGCCGATACATCTCGGCCGGCAATTTCTACTGGAATTCCGGGATGTTTTTCTGGCGGGCAAGCGCCGTACTCGATCAACTACGCCGGCATCTGCCGAGGACCGCATCGGTGCTGGCCTCGCTCCCTCCGTTCACCGCACGCTCGTTCGCGGCGCAACTCAACAAGGCCTTTCCGCTGTGCGACAACATCTCGATCGACTACGCCGTGCTGGAGAAAGCGGACCAGGTGAGCGGCATTCCCGCCGCGGATTTCGGCTGGAACGACGTCGGCAGCTGGAGAGCGGTTTATGAGCTGATGCCTCGCGATGCCGAAGGCAACGCCAGCGCCGATGAATCGGTATGCCTCGACGCCCGCAACAATTTCATCGATGCCCGTGGAAAGCTGGTGGCATTGGTCGGAGTGGATAACCTGATTGTGGTCGACACGCCGGATGCGCTGTTGGTCGCGGACCGCGCAAGCGCCCAGCAAGTCAGCGACGTGGTGAGGTTGCTCGAAAAACGCAAACGCGACGACCTGCTGTAATTGGAATCTCGATTATTTCTCAAGCGCCTACAAGCAGATTTTGGCGAAGGTTTTCGAACCGTTGAGCCGCGAAGCCGCCCGGTCGCACACGCTCAGCCGTCGAATCCTCGATGCCGGGAAATTCACGCCGGCTGTTTTTTGACCTGGCGCAAAAGCCGGGCGAGGATCTTCACCGCCCGGTCGACTTCCTTCTCAGTCGCGATGTACGGCGGCAGAAAACGAAGTACCGTGTCGTGTGTGCAATTGATGAGCAGGCCTTGGCCGATCGCGTCCAGCACGACCTGCTTCGCCGGCACGGTCAGCTCCATGCCGAGCATGAGGCCGAAGCCGCGCA
>JAGWQP010000121.1 GCA_028876805.1 Acidobacteriota bacterium
AGGATCGGTTGGATGGCCCCCAAGCTCCAGAGGAATGAGGTGGTCCTCCTCATAATCCGCAGAGGTCCCTGGCAACCCCAAGGCACCAATCTGTTGCTGCTTAAGCTTTCGAGTGTAGGAACTTGATGGACGAATAGCGCTGGTATGCCAATTCGGGTCGCAGATCGTTTCTTCAATATTATCTTGCGTGACGTCGGGATTTGTCGATCCTCGCGTTTCTTGTCCGATGGGATATAGCGAGTCCGGACCAGCCCGATGTGCAACCGTAATCGTATGGCCTGCTCTGCTAGGGAGATCCATTCCGTCACTTGCCGCTGGCTCGCGTCGTGATGACTCCACGACCTTCTGCAAGAAAAAACCAAGAAAAACGTTAACCAGGTACGAGCCCAAAATCGCCAAGACTAACAGCATCAAGACGACCATCAACCCCCGCATAAATCGGCGCATCATTATTTTCTTGCCTCACGAGCCCCTGTTCCCGCGCGTTTGGATGTATGGAACTGTCGAGCACAACTGGCCGTCCTTTATATCCCGATACCGCAGCGCCTGACGCAGATGCGAACAAGTCCGATCGTCTCACGCTCAACAGGCGAATTTAGGCCGGAGACGTTGCAGCTCGGCGTCTGAGAATAACCGAGTGTATTCTTAGTGTCAAGGCCTCGGACAGCCTCGGACTTTGCTCTGCCGAGAGATTCTTTCCGGTAGCCATCATGGCACCGACTGGTCCTCTTGGTCGGTGGCCTTGCGGTACCATTGCACTCCCTGGGCGTGGTCCTGCTAAAAATGCCCCCCAGCCCCCGACTTCATTCCTCCCCCAACCCGCGCGCCTGATGCGCTGAATGCCCCTGGTTCCCATCGCCCTCGACCCCAGCCGGCCCGCGCGGCTCGCATGCCATAATGGATATTTATGGTAAAAATCAAATTTGATTAATTTCGCTTATCACAGGCCAGTTTCAAACCTCTCTAGCTCCTCACCCACGATGAATCGACGCACACCGAAGACGGGGGCGGAGCCGTTTTTCCCGTTGCCACATCCTACTCTCCGATTCATCGTGCGTTCATTTCGCCGGATTTATACTGGCTGAAGCTGTCGTTCTGTTGCTCGCGCCTATTAGGAGGACTCTTGCGGAAGCACCGACCGATCACCTTAAACCGCGCCAGATTGTGTGCCGGGATGGTCCTGGCGTTGGCCCCGTCGTTGTCGCCAGCCTTCGGCCAGGGCCCGATTTCTTCCAATCTTGCCCCACTCGTCCAACTCCAGCCGCCGGCTCCGAATGGAGGCCAGACGCCGCCTCCGCCTACCTTTACGCTGCAAGACGCTCTGGCGCGCGCCGCGCGGATTGAGCCGCAGTTTCTCTCAGCCCAAAATGCCGCCCAACTCGCCCGCGAGGACCGTTTTCAGGCGCGTGCTTCGCTGCTACCTTCGGCCGGCGTGAGGTCGGATTTCCTGAATACCCAAGGCAATGGAGTCTTCCCCTCCGGGCGCTACGTCACCAACGACGGCGTCCACGTCTACCGTGAGTGGGGGGTCTTCCACCAGGATCTTTCCCCTGGCACGTTCAGTGCGTCCGGTTATCACCGCGCCTCGGCCGCCGAGGCAGTGGCCCAGGCCAAGGCGGAAATCGCCCGGCGCGGGCTGGTTGTCACCGTGACTCGCGCCTATTACGCCCTCGTCGTCGCCCAGCGGAAGTACGCCACCGCCCAACTCGCCCTCGCCCAGGCCCAGCAGTTTCTGACCATCAGCCGCGATCTCGAACAGGGCGGCGAAGCTCCGCACAGCGATGTGCTCAAGGCTCAACTGCAGTACAATGCTCAGAATCAGACCCTGCGCGAATCCCAACTCACGATGGGAAACGCCCGGCTGGATCTGGCGGTGTTGATCTCGGCCAATTTCGATGTGGATTTTCAGGTCGTTGACGACCTGCACCTCTCTTCCGCCCTGCCGCCGTTTCCCGAGGTTCAGGTCATGGCTCGGCGCGATAATCCGGATCTAAGTGCTGCCATGGAAACTGTGGTAGGAGCCGGTCAGGAAGTCACCATCGCCCGTCAGGCCTTCCTGCCCACGCTCTCGCTCGATGTCGACTACGGACTGGAAGCGAACCAGATCGGCTGGAACACCGTCGTCGCAGCGGGTGTCGAAAAGGGCGCCGTGCCCTCGGTTGGCTATTTCCTAACCGCCTCGCTGAACCTTCCAATTTTGGATTGGGGCGCCCGGAGGAGCCGCCTGCGGCAGGCCCAGGTCCGGCGCCATCAGGCCAAGGTGGAATTGAGCGCGGCCCAGCGCCAGCTCGTGCGCAACCTGAACGCCTTCTATCAGGAAGCGCAAACCGCGCGCGAACAGATGGATCTGCTCCGCGAAGCCGCAGACTTCGCCACCGAGAGCCTCCGCCTGAATACCTTGCGCTACCAGGCTGGCGAGGCTACGATATTGGAACTCGTGGACGCGCAGAATACCGTGACTCAGGCTCGCAACGCCAACGACGATGGATTGGCCCGCTACCGAGTCGCGCTCGCCACTCTGCAGACTTTGACAGGGACGTTCTAGCTTATGCAACACCGAAACCAGTTGCTCGTCGTCGCCGCGTGCGGATTGCTGCTGTCCGGCTGCTCGAAAAAGAACGATGAAGCCAAGGCCGAAGCCCCGGCGCCGGTACAGGTCACCTCCGTGACCCAGGACACCATCCGCCGAACGGTCGACGCCGATGGTGTGCTGTACCCCCAGGACCAGGCCAGCATCATGTCCAAGATCAGCGCGCCGGTGCAAAAATTCATGGTGAACCGGGGTGACCACGTGAAGGCCGGTCAGCTGGTAGCGACTCTCGAAAGCGGAGACCTGTCGGCCGCCTTGGAGGAAAGCCAGGGCCAGCTTGACGGCGCCACGTCCGCCCTCCACATGGCTTCGGCTACGGTTCCCGAAGAAGTGAACAAAGCCCGCTCGGATGTCCAGGCGGACCAGCAGGCTCTTGATGCGGCACAACGGGCTTTCGAAGGCCGGCAAAAACTCCTCGATCAGGGTGCGATCGCGGGCAAGGCAGTGGATGATGCCCGGGTCGCCTTTGCCCAGGCGAAGAGCCAGTTGGACGCTGCCAAAGAGCACTTGCGCACCCTCGAGAGCGTAGGCACAGAGGAGCAGGTCAAGACCGCCAAGGCGCAGACGGATGCGGCTCGCAGTCATCTGCAAGGGGCCGAGGCCCAGGAGGGCTATGCGGTAATCCACAGTCCCATCAACGGCGTGGTCGCCGATCGGCCGCTTTATGCGGGTGAAATGGCCAGCGCGGGCGCGCCTCTGATGACGGTCATGGACATCTCGCGCATTGTGGCGCGCGTTAATGTTCCGCAGACTCAGGCCACCGCCGTTAAAATTGGCCAGCCCGCCACCATCACCGAGACCGATAACGGCGAGAAATTGGAAGGTAAAGTCACGGTAGTGAGCCCCGCCACCGATCCGAACAGCACCACGGTTCAGGTCTGGATCACCAGTGCCAACCCGGGCGAGCGTTTCAAGCCCGGCGCCGCCGTGCATGCCGCCATTGAGATTGGCATCATTCGCAATGCGTTAGTAGTGCCGGCGTCCGCCATTCTTCCCGGCGAAGAGGGTGGCACGGCGGTGTTGACCGTCAGTAGCGATTCGACCGCGCATTTGAGACCCGTTGAAGTGGGAGTGCGATACGGTGACAAGGCCCAGATCCTGAATGGCGTGCAGCCAGGCGAGGAAGTGGTCACCGTCGGCGGTCTGGGCGTCGATGACAAAGCGAAGGTGAAAGTCGTGGGGGCCGCCGACGAGAAGGCGGATGAAGACGAGGACGCGCCTCCGCCGCCGCCCGAGGCATCGAAATCGAAATGAGTCAACTCACGACTAACAC
>JAGWQP010000122.1 GCA_028876805.1 Acidobacteriota bacterium
GAATTCAAACCAATCGAGGCGGTCAGGAGGCAGCCGCGCGGAAGGAACCCTTGATAGCGGTCTCGCCTTTTTGATTGAGGACGATGAGGTCACCTTCGACCAGTTTCTCACCGTTTTTCTCGACCTTGTTGGTGACCTTGCCGGTACAGGTAACCGTGTCGCCCGGCCACACGCGAGTCGAAAACCTGACCTTGAATTGGCGCACGTTTCCGATTCCGGCCCAATCCGTGAGCGCCTTGGACAATAATCCGGCCGTGAACATCCCCTGCGCGAAGACCGTCGGGATGCCGGCTGCTTCCACGAACGCCTGATCGTAGTGCAGCGGCACGAAATCACCCGAGGCGCCGGCATAGCGAACGAAGTCGGGCCGAGTCACGCCTTCGACTACGAACCTGGGTATTTCGTCACCTATTTTGAGTGCCTCAAACTTGAGTTTTGCTGCCATTATGCTGCTCCGAAAATCGCCTTTAAGTCAGTTCGCTTTAACCGCCTGCCCGGTCTCGACCAGAGTGGAGCGTGACACCGCAACCTTCTCCCCCTTCTGGTTGGTGTACTCGGTCTCGGTGACCAGGAACGTCATCTTGCCGCCGCGTCCGCCTTCTTTCTCGTAGACATCGGCGACCTTGGTAACGCCGGTCAGGGTATCGCCGACAAAAATCGGCTTGAAGAATTCGAATTCCTGCTCACCGTGCAGGATGCGCCGAAGGTCGAAGCTACCCATCCCAGGGCCAGAATCCGCATCGGTCCAGAATGCGCTGGTCTGTAGAAAGGTCACGGGCACCGGGACGCCGCCGAATTCTTTCTTGGCTTTTTCCGGATCGAAATACAGGGGGTCAGAATCCTTGATAGCGCGCGCGAACTCGCGCACCTTGCTCCACTCGATCGGCATCTTGAAGGGCTTTCCCGCCCGCCCGACGATACTTTTGTCGGCCATGTGTGTTTCCTCTCGTTATAGGGACAGGTTTGGTCTCGTTTCTATGGGGCGAATCGCGGCCCCCTGTCCCGACAATCAGATTGCCGTACCACGACCCGCGGTCATGCGACAAGCGTCGTCGACGCCAGCCGGCGCGGCACGCGTTATTCCGCTGCGCGGGGAGCCTGGCCGCCGTCAACCATGAGCAATGCGCCGGTCACGTAGCTGGCGGCATCGGAAACCAGGAAGATGCAGGGATAGGCGATTTCCTCGGCCACGCCGAAGCGGCGCAGCGCGCGCGAGCGTGCGACCATTTCCTTGACCTTGGGATTCGGCCACACGCGAGGGGCTGCACCCTCGGTATCGATGGGGCCGGGGGCGATGCAATTGACCCTGATCGCATGTGCTCCCCATTCACCGGCGTGAGAAACCGTCAGGTTGATCACTCCAGCCTTGGACGCACCGTAGGGGAGCATTTCCGGCGACCCATGGACGCCGGCAGCCGAAGAAATATTTACAATCGATCCGCCCGATTTCTGCGTCATGAACTGACGCGCTGCGGCGCGCGAGCAGAAGAAGACTCCATCTAGGTTGATGGCGACGACGGCGCGCCATCCGTTCGGGGAGAGATTCAGGCTGGGAGTCGTAATACTGGCGCCATGATTGTTGATGAGCGCATCGAGACGTCCAAAATGTTTCACCGCCTCCGCCACCATCGCATCGCATTGGGCAGCATCGCGCACATCGCAGAGCGCGAACTCACACTGGCCGCCTGCCCTGCGGATTTCGTCGCGGACTTTTTCGAGGTTTTCTGCTTTGCGGCTGGCAATGAGAACCGGGGCACCGCGTTTGGCGAACTCCTTGGCGATTGATTCGCCGATTCCGGTGCCGCCGCCGGTTACGATTGTCACTTTGCCTTCTACGCTGAATGGGTCCTTCAAACCTGATTAGCTCCTTTTACTTTTACCGGCTCCGCCCCTGGCTTTTGTGGCCAGCGAGGTCGAACGGAACACCTGCTTACGCGGGCACTCGTCACTTGAGGCCGGAGTCGATGAATATATCGGGCGCTCAGGAAATCCAGCAACCGGGGACTGAAGCTCGGCGGCTTGGAATTGGTTTTGGCGACCGACGCCAGTTCAACATGGTGGAAAGGTTTCCGTCCAACCGACCGCTCTCTGGGGGATCCGACCAGAGAAATCTATGCCCGCTTAGACGGCGACGCCACGGCGGAGACGGCGGCGGTGGTGGCTCATGCTCTTGGCGCGCGGGGTTATCTTGAGGCGAAGATGATGGGTGGGCTTGGGCAGGGTCGCCCCTCTACGCATCTCGTGTTTCCACGCGATCATGCGCCTGCGCAGAACGGCGGGATTAATACCCAAACACTCGCAGACCGTTTCAAAGCTGAAGGCGTGGCGGCTGAGGCCATCAGCCATAATCCATCGCTCGGAATCCACATACAGCATCCGTTTGCGGGTGCTGCGCGAGGCGGCTCCCTGTTGGTACACATTGATAGCGTCTGCCAGCAATGCCAACATCAAGCGCTGTTCGCCGGTCAGCCGATGACCGCCCGAAAAATCGTAGTATTGACTTGGGAGAATTTGGTGCAGCCCGATAATGCCGTCGAGGATTGCATCGGATCCGTACTGTACCGCGCCAGCCATGCTTTCATCTCGTAGGGAGGAACCCAAACCGGGTGGGTGTGAGCCCCTCCAGTTCGCTCATCAACCGCGATGAGGCCATCCCTCTGCACGGTTAACATGCGATCGCGAAACTTTGTTCCCGAAAACCGACGCTTGAGAAAGCCGAATGCAGGACGAGGCTACCGAGACGACCCCCCCAGCCGATCGATTGCATTGTGCGCCTCCGTCTCGGCGCCGGACTCGCCGGGGTCGCTGCTGGAGGCGGCGCTTTGATAGTGCGCCATGGCCTGGCCCTTGTCGTTGAGAGCCTCGTATGCGCGGCCGACGTTTAGCTCGGCGCGGGCGTTACCCGGACACGCGGCGAGCGCATCCTGGTAGTATCCGAGCGCCCCGTGGAAGTCGCCGGCCGCGAATTTGTCGCCGCCCTGCCGGGTCGCCTGCGCCATAACATCGTGGTCGCATGAACCCGAGGGTGAGGATGGGGTGCGGGAGGCACCCTGCGCCTTTATCTCCTCAATCTGCTGCTGCATTTGCTCGATCTGCTTCTGCTGCTGCTCGACCTGCGCCTGATTGGCCTGCAGCGCCGCCGACTGGCACGCGGCAAGAGCAAGGGCCATCACGGCGAACGAAGTTGTCAGAGTAAGGGGTCGAGTGCGGTGCGCCATCGCGATAGAGCATACTGGCCGCTTATCTTCGGCTGTCAACATCCAGTGGTACTTCCTTTTAGAAGGCAGAGGGACGATGTGCTATGGTTCCCGCGATGCAGAATCCGAGACGTCGACGCGCGCTCAGCGGAATCGTCGCGATCCTGGTTATTTGGGGACTATTAGTCGTCAAGGGTCTCGGGCCGGCGCACGCTGCTGCTCCCCCCTCGAGCCCGAGTCCGGCCGACGCTCTGAAGCTATTGCTGGAAGGGAATCAACGATTTGCTGAGGGCAAACCCGTGCGCCCCAATCAGGACACGGCGCGCCGGGTGGCGTTGGCTGGTGGGCAGCAACCGTTTGCCGCGATCCTTTCGTGTTCTGATTCGCGCATCCCACCCGAGATCATATTCGACCGGGGCTTGGGCGGTCTGTTTATCGTGCGCAATGCTGGCAACGTGGCCGGTCCGCTTGCGGTGGAAAGTCTTCACTTCGCGACCGCACATCTGGGCACCCGGCTGGTCCTGGTGCTGGGCCATACGAAGTGTGGGGCTGTAGCTGCGACCTTATCTGGGCAAACCGAGGACATCCCGGAGACGGCCAAAGAGATTGAGCCGGCCGTCGCAAAGTCGAAATCCATGTCGGGCGACGCCCTCGACAATGCGATCTTAGAAAACGTTCGATTGACGGTGCAGAAGCTCTCGACCTTGACGCCATTGGCGGAAATGGTCAAGGCGGGGGACATCCAGATCGTAGGTGCCGTGTATCATTTGGACAGCGGCCGCGTGATCATGCTCGATAGCCCTGCGGCGGCGCCAACGCCCTCAAAATAGACGACCCTTACGGCGCGGTGCGCACGACCACGCCGGCGACGCCCGTGGCGTTAAGACCGTCGGCGGTCGTACCCGTCACTTCGACGACGTAGCTGCCGGGATTTGCATACGTGTGGTAGAAGAACGTCGGCGGAAGGGTTGAGATTTGGCCGTCACCGAAGCTCCACCGATAGCTGACAATCGGGGCCGAGTTGGGATTGGTGTTGGTAACCAGGAATCCCACAATCATCGGGGCGGTCCCGTAGCTCGGAATCGGTTGCACTAC
>JAGWQP010000123.1 GCA_028876805.1 Acidobacteriota bacterium
CGCAGAATAGTCGACCAGCTGAGGCCGGCCTGCGCCCCTTCCAGCACCAGAAACTCGAAAAGGGCGCGATCCGCGTGCAGGGGCACACCCCACTCGTTGTCGTGATAGTCGATGGACAATTCGTCGCGCGCCCAGGCGCAGCGCTTGACCGGTCGTGTCACTGCAGCTTGTCTAGGACCTTCCGTCCTTGTCGCACGCCGCATGCCTCGCCCGCCCGGAGCCCCGCTCACCGCCACCGCGCCATAGTCAGCACGACGGAGGGAAGGAGTTGAGCCAGCGCGTTACCGGAAAACACCGGGGCGGCCGCAACACCTGCGAGCTTGGTACGCGTCATAGGAGCGCTCCTGAAAAAGGAAAATCTGAGAACGTATTGTAATTCGTTTTTTGGTGGAGCGACGAGCGAACCGGCCTTCGAACCGCAGAGGCAATATAATGGACGGAACATTCGGGTGAACCGCGGTCGGTCCCGTTGCGTATTGATTTTCGAGCTCCATCCGAGGAGAGATCTGATGTTCTGCCACCGTTGCGGCACCCAAGTTGATTCAAGTGCGCAGTTTTGCGCGAACTGCGGGCAGGCGCTGACCGGCGCACCCGGCGGCACGTCCGTCCAGGCCTGGACTCCCCCGCCTCAAGTCGAGGTCGCTATGGGCCGCTGGCTGAGCGCCGGGTGGAACCTGGTGACGGAAGACCTGGGAACTTACATTGTCATCACGCTGATTTCGTTCCTGCTGAGCTCTGTTCCGCTGATCCAAGGGTCCCTGATTGCGGGCTTCCACATCTACACCCTCAAGAAGCTGACAGGCCGGCGCGCCGAATTCGCCGATATGTTCAAGGGCTTCAACTTCTTCATTCCCGCCCTGGTCGCGTCGCTTCTGATCGGTCTGTTCACGTTCATCGGTTTTCTGTGCTTGATCATTCCTGGCCTGGTAATCATCGCCATGTACAAGTTCACGTACCTGTTCATCGTGGACAAGCGCATGGATTTCTGGCAGGCCATGAAGGCCAGCCACGCGATCGTGCGAAACGACTATTTCGGCTTCACTATGTTCGTTATCGTGGTGTTTCTGGTGAACGTTCTCGGGTTCCTGTGCCTGCTTGTCGGGCTGCTGGTGACCGTGCCCCTGACATTTGCCGCAATCACGGTGGCGTACCAGGAGATCGTCGGCTTCGACCCCCGCACGGCCGATGCGCTGTAATCCTACAGGCAGAACGGTTTATGAGGGTCCCGCTTGCTGAGTCCTGGGTTGTCGACCTATTCTGTTTTCTGGGGTTCGTGGTGGATCTACCGAATATCCGATTGACGACGGGCCCGCAAAGCACACCGCAGTATTGGTCGCGCGATGTGTTGCCGACCCAAATCCAGCCGACCGAGCTGTTGGTGTAGATTCCGTTACTCGCCTCCTCACTGCGGATGCCTGCGGCGTACGGCGAATCAATCGGAACCAGACAGCGCGCCAGCAGATTCGTTCCGGTGACATCCGCGTTGCGATACTTGCGCGCACAGCGCGGTATCGCGTAGTGGCTCGTCGTGCTACACTAGCGCTGAGTTTCGCCGCTGACCCATCCAATCGCAATCCGCTAACGCAATCCCGGCATAAAAGCCAGCAATCCTTCGTGTAGGTTTCGTGTGTAGGGACCGTGGTTCAAGGAAGAGAAAATGCAAAACGATTGGTATCGTAGCTTTTTTCACGGCGCCTGGCTTGATGTTTGGCGCGGCGTCATGACCCCAGAGATGACCGAGGCTGACGCGTCGTTTTTGGAAACCGCTTTGCGGCTCGAGCCCGGAGGACTCGTCTTAGACGTCGCATGCGGCGCGGGGAGCCATTCCCTCGCGCTCGCCAGACGTGGCTATGTCCCCACGGGCATCGACCTCTCCGAGCAATCCATTGCGGAAGCGCGAGGCGCGGCAGCGGCCTCGGGCCTCGGTGCCGAGTTCTTGCTTGGCGACATGCGGGAACTTCCAGGGCCCGACCGTTTCGACGGCGCTTTCTGCTTCGGCAACAGCTTCGGCTATTTCGAACACGATGGCAACCGCTCCATGCTCCGTGCCGTAGCGCGCGCGCTGCGGCCCGGAGCCCGGTTTGTGCTCGAAACGGGGATCGTCGCCGAATCCCTGCTCCCGAAACTCCAGGAGTACTTTTGGATGCCGGTGGGCGACATCCTGTTTCTCGCTGCGCGGCGCTACAACGCACTCGAAAGCCGCCTCGATATCGAATACACCTTCGTTCACCACGGCGTTCGCGACACGCGGCCAGCCTCGAGCCGCATCTACACAGTGGCCGAAGTCCGCCGCCTCTGCGAAGAGGTGGGCCTGGAAACCGTATCGATCCACGGATCGGTCGATGGCGGGCCGTACCGGGTGGGTTCCGCGTGCTTGATTCTGGTCGTGGAAAAATCGTGAGCGTGAACTAGGTTGCGTTTGCGGCCACCCGTGCCAATTCGGCCGGCCTCGATGTCGGTCGGGAGTCCGCGCTCGCAGAGACAATTTTTCGGCTGTCCACGCAGCGCCACGAGCGCAGTGAAGATGATGTTCGGGCGCCGGCTTCGACAGAAAACCGTCCGTGCTAGGACGTGCTCGAGTGCTGGAACATATCGACCTGCTCGAGGACAGCGCTTGAGGCCGAGCTGCCTATGGTGGCGGGCGTCGATCTTCGGCCTACCGGGCGCAGCCAGCAGTTCCGCCACGCGAGCAGCGACGCGCCTCCGCTGACGGCCGCGACCCCAGATTGACTGGGTTGCGGTTGTGGCGAGTCAGTTCTTCGGAGGTGTCGAGTGTGTAATCTGGCAGGGCATCTTGAACCGATGCCCAGCCGACCAAGCTCTTCAGGTAATCGGAAAATCCGCGGTCCCGAACCGCTGGCCCGTCAGCACGCCTGGGTCGCGAATCTCTTCGGCGGAACCGAGCAAAGTACCGTCGCTATCGAACAGATAAACGACGAAGGGCGGGGATCACGCGGGTTGGGGGCGTTCGCCTTCCGAGAAGCCGGGCGCGCGACGGCCGGCTTCGGGCCGGAGCACCTTCTGCGTGTGATCCTCGGAGTCCTTGCCGCCGGAGGCCGGCAGCGGAGGCAGTTGCTCGCCGTTGATGATCGCCAGCACCTCGTTGCCATCCAGGATCTCGCGCTCAAGGAGCGTCTCGGCGATCCTCACCAGAGCGTCGGAGCGTTCCTCGATAATCCCGGCTGCAGTGTCGTAGCCGCCCTGCACCAGCTTTTTCACCTGCTCGTCTATGCGAATCGCGGTCTCTTCGCTGTAATCGCGATGCTGCGCGATTTCGCGGCCGAGGAAGATCTGCTCCTCTTTCTTGCCGAAGCTCAGCGGCCCCAGCTCGCTCATGCCCCATTCGCAAACCATCTTGCGCGCCATGTCGGTAGCGCGTTCGATGTCGTTGCCGGCGCCGGTCGTCATATGGTGCATGTATTTCTCTTCGGCGATGCGGCCGCCCATCAGGATCGCCAACTGCGCCAGCAAGTAATCGCGGCTGTAGGAGTGTTTGTCGTCGATGGGCAGTTGCATGGTCACGCCCAACGCCATCCCGCGCGGGATGATCGTCACCTTGTGGAGCGGATCGGCGTTCGGCAAAACCGCTGCCACTAGCGCGTGCCCGGCTTCGTGGAAGGCGGTATTGCGCTTCTCGGCGTCGCTGAGAATCAGCGATTTGCGCTCGGCGCCCATCAGGATCTTGTCCTTGGCGGTCTCAAAGTCCGTCATCATGACGACCTTGCGATTCTGGCGCGCGGCGTTCAGCGCCGCCTCATTCACCAGGTTGGCCAGATCCGCGCCGGCCAACCCGGGCGTGCCGCGAGCCAGCACGGAAAGATCCACGTTGTCGCCCAGCGGAATCTTCTTGGTATGCACGCGCAGAATGGCTTCCCTTCCCTGCACGTCGGGACGTCCCACCACCACACGCCGGTCAAAGCGCCCCGGCCGCAACAAAGCGGGGTCAAGCACGTCCGGCCGGTTGGTGGCCGCCACTAGGATCACGCCTTCGTTCGATTCAAACCCGTCCATCTCGACGAGCAACTGGTTGAGCGTCTGCTCACGCTCGTCGTTGGTCGTCAGGCTGGTGCCACGCTGGCGCCCGACGGCATCCACCTCGTCGATGAAGATGATGCTGGGAGCCGCCTTCTTAGCCTGATCGAAGAGATCGCGCACGCGGCTGGCGCCGACGCCGACGAGCACCTCGACGAACTCCGAGCCCGACATCGAGAAGAAGGGCACGCCCGCTTCGCCGGCCACCGCGCGCGCCAGCAGTGTCTTACCGGTGCCCGGAGGGCCGACGAGCAGCACGCCCTTGGGAATCTTGCCGCCCAGCCGCTGGAACTTCTGCGGCGTCTTGAGGAACTCGACGACCTCCTCTAGCTCAG
>JAGWQP010000124.1 GCA_028876805.1 Acidobacteriota bacterium
CTCACGAATCTGCGCGCGCCCATTTGCCGAATTCCGGTCGGAACGCCACCCCCGATACGGGTTCCGAGCCGCAAGCCGAAACCGCTTTCCAGCCTGTGACTTCCTGAAGACTTCGGCCGTATCAGGGATCGCGAACTCCCCTCACACGGAGCGCATCCGTTTCGATGTATGATGACGGATCGAGCGTAGAGTTACGATCCTCACACAAGGAGTCAGGGCATGCTCCCCTCGCGAAGCATGAGTGTTCTCACGGCAGCCGGCACGCTGGCGCTGATTGCCGGTCGAGGCTTATCCCAACCGCCGGCGGCGGTCGCGCCCATGCCGGAAGTCCTCCGGAATTACCAGACGGTGACTGCGGACCGCCTGAAAAATCCCGAGGACGGCAGCTGGTTGATGATCCGCCGCACCTACGACGGCTGGGGCTACAGCCCCCTCAAACAGATCACGCCCGACAACGTCAAGCGGCTGCGCCCGGTTTGGGTGTTTGCGACCGGTGAGCCTCGGGTTCACGAGGCTGCGCCCATCGTGAACAACGGCGTGATGTTCGTTTCCACGCCCAACAACCAGGTAATTGCGATCGACGCCAAAAGCGGCAATCTCCTATGGCGTTACCGGAGGCCGCGACCGGCGGGGGCTATCGTACCCCACGAAACCAATCGCGGGGTAGCGCTTTACGGCGACAAGGTGTTTGTCGCGGCTGCCGAAGCGGTGCTAGTGGCGTTAGATGCCCGGACCGGCAAGGAGCTCTGGGCCACGTCGGTGGCGGACAACAAATCCGCTTACTACATCACACTGGCGCCGCTGGTGGCCGGCGGCAAGGTGATGGTGGGCGCCTCCGGCGGCGAGTTCGGCATCCGCGGCTTCGTCGCTGCTTTCGATCCCGACACCGGCAAAGAACAGTGGCGAACCTACACTATCCCTTCACCCGGCGAACCGGGCAGTGAAACGTGGCCGAAAGGCGACCAGTGGAAGAACGGCGGCGGCTCGGTGTGGGTGACCGGAAATTACGACCCCGAGACCAACCTCGCTTACTGGGGCGCCGGCAACGGTGGCCCGTGGATGGGTGACCAGCGGCCGGGTGATAATCTCTATACCGCATCCACCATCGCGCTCGACGTCGCCACCGGGCAGATCAAAGGCCACTTCCAATACCACCCCAACGACTCCTGGGACTGGGACGAAGTCTCCCCACCGATCCTGGTCGACTACCAGCACAACGGACGTACCGTCAAGGGCCTGATCGACGTCGCGCGCGACGGATACCTGTGGTTCCTCGAACGCAGCAACGCCAAGATCCGGTTCATCGAAGGCAAGCCCTTTGTGAAGCAGAACGTGTTCCTGCGCCTTGACCCGGAAACCGGGCGGCCGGAGATCGATCCCGCCCACAAGCCCGGTACCGGGAGGCGCGCGGAGTTCTGCCCGGGGCTGCACGGCGGCAAGAACTGGCCGCCCATCGCCTTTAGCCCCCAGACGCGCATGATCTACATCCCAGCCAACAACAACCTCTGTGGGACCTCCACGGGAGTGGAAGTAGAGTACACCTCCGGCAAGGGTTACACCGGCGTGCAGTTCGGCCCCAATTCCCTGGTCCCGGGCGCCGACCATGTAGGAGAAGTGCAGGCGTGGAACGTGGACACGGGGAAATTGGTCTGGACTCACAATTACGTCAAGTCCCCGAACTGGGGCGCGATGCTGGCGACGGCCGGCGGGGTAGTGTTCACCGGCGGAACCAGTGACCGGCACATGCACGCCTTCAACGCGTCGACCGGCGAGCTGCTGTGGGAGTATCCCACCAATAGCGGCATCCTGGCCCCGCCGACGTCATTCACTCTCGACGGCAAGCAATTTATCGCTGTGCTCTCGGGCTGGGGCGGCGACTCGCGCGGCATGCAGGGAAACCTGAACCAACTCTTTCCGGGCGAATATCCGGAGGTGCCCGAGGGCGGCGCCGTCTGGCTGTTTGGCCTGGAATGAAGGTGGAGCGAGCACTCCGAATTTCGGCGATCTGGACGAGGGCTTGCGAGGCCGAAGGGTTTGCCGATCGAAATTTCGAAAAGTAGCCGAACAACGTCACCGTAAGGAGGCCGTCCGGCGGCAGCCAGCCCGGCGGCCGAACCAATGTTGCCCGCCGTCTTCGATCGCCTGGAAAGCTAAAGAGATGGCGGGTTGCGGTTCGGGAAAGATGGGAAGGCATTCGGCATCTGTTCCGAGAGCCTTCTAACCGCAGCCAACCGGGAACCCGATCAAAAACGAGCGGTCTATCGATCCGCCGAACGCAAGGGCTTTGGTTGATCGCCCCCCCGATCAAGCACGTTGTCGAGGACTACGGCACGAATCGGCCCACGGCCGACACCAGTTCCGGCGGCTCGCTTCGACACCCTAACCTAACGGGCCTGCTTACCGTTTGCTGGGCGATGATAGCGGGTCCGGCGTTCGCAAAATTCCGCCCCCGGACCGCTTCCTCAGAAGCCTTCCCAAACGTATGCCGGGAAATGGCGGATGGTCTCGAAGCCCACCCGTTCGTAGAGCGTCACCGCTTCGAGGTTGGCCGCGGTCACGGTCAGGCTGGCGGAGCGGCACCCCGCATCGCGCAAGGCGACCAGCGATTGCCGCAGCAGTTCATGACCGACGCCTTTGCCGTGCACTTGGGGAGTGAC
>JAGWQP010000125.1 GCA_028876805.1 Acidobacteriota bacterium
ACCACGTCGGGGCCAGGGAGATGTGCACGCCCCATGTCAGCTGGCGTTCCGGACCGCCGGCTCTGGCATGCCCGGGAGCCGCGACCATCAGGACGAGCACAGCGAGCGCGAGAATGTATCGGCGCGTGGCACCGCCGGCGTGCCTCCTGCGGCAAAATACAGACGGCAGCGTCGGGCCAGACCCGATCTCTGTGGTCACCATGGCGTTTCCCCTTCGCTCGCGCACGGAGAAGACCAACTTCACTCGCCCCTGCCGGGTCGGTGGCAGCCAGCACACTGCATGCGCAACGGATCAATTTCTTTCTTGCCTGAGACGAGTGGCCGGAAGAACGAGGCCCTGCCTTTGGATGATTCAGTCTACCGCGTTGGCTCGCTTCTGCCCAGCCGAGTCGGCCCGCGCGGCAATCACCCAACGACAATCACGCCCCGAGGCGGGTTGAATCGACACTTAACCAGAGTAAGCGTGGAAAAGGCCCCGTGCTGACGGAGCTCGGGGCCTTGCGCGCTTGTTTGTCACGCGATTGCCGCTGCACGCGGCGCCGGGCCTCTCTAAATTCGGGCCAGCTTAACCTAGACCATTGCAACGAACATGGCAACGATCGGCCGAGATTTGCAGCGCCAGATAGCGCGCCGCGTGGAGCGCGCTGCCCCACTGCGTGGCGGCGTAAACCGCGCGCAGCGCGGGTCAGC
This sequence comes from Acidobacteriota bacterium, assembly GCA_028876805.1. Taxonomy (GTDB): domain Bacteria; phylum Acidobacteriota; class Terriglobia; order Bryobacterales; family Bryobacteraceae; genus PSRJ01. The sequence goes on from JAGWQP010000125.1 coordinate 691, forward strand.
TTAAGCTGACCCGCGCTGCGCCTAACCCCGGTGGGAGTCTCCACTTAACGACGCAGAGATTCTGTTCAAAGAAGCGGAGCCACCGCACTTCCAATATCCGTGATCTCCACGCCGTCCTAAGTGAGTAGTACGGAAACGATGGTCGAAGGCCCGAACGATTGGGAGCAGTAAATAGGACTGGCATATCTTGAGCGGACTGCGGCAGAGCAGCCAGCAAGAGCTGGCCCAGGAGCCGATCGAGAGGGGTGAAGCCCCCATCGCCGGCGCCGCCTTTTTGGAATCACGTTTCAACTCGCGATCGACGATAATTCGCCTCCGCGGTATCAGCGGCGCTGTTGCGGCGCGGTAACTCTCAACAAACGACGCGTTGAAATGCGCGCCTAGCGCATGAGGTGAATAGTCGGGGATCGCGGTCTCAGTCTATCCACCATCCGGCTGTCTATACGTGCCGAGCAGCCTATCCCAGAAGAAATGGATCACCGCGAAATTGCTGTTCGCGTGCCGGTGATGAACGAAGTGCAGTTCCTGTTTCCGTCTGAACCATGCAAACCGTTGAAGCCGCGATCCCGCTACATGGTATTCCTTGTCGAAGAAGACGTGCGCGTAGAACGACGCCGAACACGCGGCTACCTGAACGAAGAAGAGATCTACCGGCAGTACAAGGTATGTGCACGTTCCCACCAAAAACACTGGAATGAAGAAGAAAGGCGTATTGTTACCCTCGTCGCCGAGGTACGTCCGTGAGACGAGATGATCTTTGGAATAGTAGGTGTGATGGAAGTTGATGTGGTTGCGGAAGAACTTACCACCCATTCGATGGTGACCGAGCTTGTAATGCATAAGGGTCTGCGCAAATGACATTACCAAATGCGTCGTGATGGCGGTCAAAAGAAATAGCGGAAGCTCTGGAAGGAGCGGCGACACCATCTGAAGCATCACTCCTCCAATGATGGTTGGACCGCGCCGGTGACTGTAGCGCCGATTCCAATCCGATGGGCGACGAGGGGATCATTTGCCCTCTTCTTTGCGCCTCTGCAGCTGATCGAGAGGCAAGAATGGCACGACGCCCTGGCCGCCTTTGCTATCGATGATGATCTTGTCAGCGCCGCCGAGCACGCGCTCCATCGTTTCCAGATACATGCGCGTGCGTGTCACCTCCGGCGCCTTCTTGTATTCCTCGTAGACCTTGAGGAAGCGCGCCGTCTGACCGGTAGCCTCCGCCACCGTCTGCTCGCGATAGGCACGGGCGGCCTGCAGGATGCGCTCAGCCTCACCGCGTGCCTCGGGGACCACGCGGTTGGCATAGGAGCCCGCCTCGTTCTGCAGGCGCTCCTGGTCGGCGCGGGCCGCCTGCACGTCGCGGAATGCGTCGATGACCTGCGCCGGGGGGTCGACCTTCTGCAGCTGCACCTGGTCGACGCTGATCCCGGCACCGTAACGGTCGAGCACGTCTTGCATGAGCTTCTGCACGGCCTGCTCCGTCTTCTGGCGCGCCCCCGTCAGGATCGGCTGGATGTTGGACTGGCCGACGACATCGCGCATGGCGCTCTCGGCCACGTCCTTGACGGTGACCTCGGGGCTCTGGATGTTGAAGAGGTATTTCTGCGCGTCCCTGATGCGCCAGAAAACGACGAAGTGGATATCAACAATGTTCTCATCACCGGTCAGGATCAGGCTTTCCGGCAGCACCTCGCGCACACTGCGCGCCGGCCCACCTGAACGCATGCCGATCTCGATGATGTTCTGCCGCGTCACCTTGGGTAAGTAGACCTCCTCCACCGGATAAGGCAGGCGGTAATGTAGGCCCGGCGGCTCCTGGCGATCGGGCTTCCCCAAGTACAAGACGATGCCGATCTCATCGGGGTTCACACGAAAGGTAAAGGTATAGAATGCGGTGACAGCCCCCAAGACGACCACCACCAGGAATATGAACAAGCCGGGCATCCCGGAGCCGCCGGGGATCGCTTGCCTGAACTTGTCCTGACCACGCTTCAGAAGCTCTTCCAGATTGGGCTGATTGCGCTGCCCCCCGGAAGGCCCCTGACTCCACGG
>JAGWQP010000126.1 GCA_028876805.1 Acidobacteriota bacterium
CCATCGGCATTGTTGCCGCCGACCTCCCAGACTTCTCTCCAAAGCTGGCCCGCGGCGACGACGCCAGGAATCCCCGTCACCGTGTACTCGCGGGGCCTGGTTTCCGCAGGCGCCCGACCCCGCGCTGGCCCGCCGCGGCCGCCACGGGCGGGGGGAGGAGTCTTGCAGGCCTTCAACACCTCCGGTTCTCTTTCGTCCTGGGAGGACTGCACCCCCGGTCCCGACCTCCGTCCGGCGGGAGGCTGAATCTGGCACAAGGCGGCCGTCGCACCGAAGACAGCCAGCACCATCGCGAGCGTTGCTGTCGGTTTCATGAAACCCCTTTTCAGTTCCGCGTTCCAGAATATCAAGACCTGGGCACAGGGGTGGCGTGCCCCCTCCCCACGAACGTAGCTGTGGCAGGCGCCGCAGGTACATTCTATTCCCCCAGCGCCTTGGAGAGAGACAAGATCGGTGTTTGGAACTTGAGAAGCTCTGGCGGGTGCGCGCCACGGCGAGCTGCCGGCCCCGTCGGGTCAGGGTATAATCGCTGAGGATGGACGTTTACGAGGAACTGGTGCGCTTGCGCAGCCTGGGGCAGAAGTGTGCGATCGCCACCATCGTCGAGGTGCGGGGCTCCATCCCGAGCTACGAAAGCGCTAAGATTCTGGTCCGGGAAGACGGTTCGATGATCGGGACCATTGGTGGCGGGTGCGTCGAGGCCGAGGTGTGGGCGGCCGCCCGCGAGGTGATCGAGACCGAAAAGCCTAAGCACCTGAGTTTCAACCTCGGCCAGGACGCCGCTTACGACAACGGCCTGATTTGCGGCGGGCAGCTTGACGTGTTTGTCGAACCGGTGCTCCCGCTGCCGCGGGCGTTTATCTTCGGAGCGGGGCATATTTCAAAGAGTCTGTCGAAGGTGGCGACATTGGCGGGCTTCGGCACGGTAGTCGTAGACAACCGCGAAAGCTTCGCCAATCGCGAGCGGTTCCCCGAAGCCGTCGAGGTGCATGCGGTCGAGTACGAGGAGCTTTTTCCGAAACTGCCGATCAACGAAACCAGTTACATCATCATCGTGACCCGCGGGCATCGCGACGATATGCGCGTGCTCAAGCTGGCTCTGGGCACGCCGGCGCGCTACATCTCGATGATCGGAAGCAAGCGGAAGGTCATCAACGTGATACGCGAGCTCGAGAAGGAAGGAACCCCACGCGCGGCCTTCGAGCGCATCCACGCCCCCATGGGCCTGGATATCGGCGCTATTTCGCCGGAAGAGATTGCCATCTCGGTGGCGGCGGAGATGATCGCAGTCCGTCGCAATGCCACGTCCAACTGGCGTTCGCTGTCGTTATCGGTGTTCGCCGACGAATCGCTGCGAGCCGTCCTGGCCAAGTGAGCGTCACGGGAGTCATCTTGGCCGCCGGCGAATCCCGGCGGATGGGTTCAGCCAAAGCGCTGTTGCGGTACCGGGGAGAGACCTTCCTGGACACACTGGTCGGGCTGTTCAGTGAGCGGTGCGCGCCGGTGATTGTTGTGCTCGGTGCAGGCGCGGACGAGATCCGGCGTCGAGCGGCGCGGCCGGCTCGGTTCGTGGTGAACCCCGATTACGCTCGCGGTATGACCAGCTCGCTAAAGTGTGGACTCGAGGCGGCGCCTGCTGAGAGCGAAGGCGTGCTGCTCACGCTGGTGGATCACCCGGCCGTCACAGGCTGGACGCTGGACGCGCTGCTGGCTGTTCCGAGACCCCTGGTACGCGTGCCTCGTTATGGAGACGAACGTGGGCATCCCATCTGGTTCGGTCGCGAACTGATTCCCGAGTTCTTAGCACTTTCTGACGGCGGCGCAGCCAACCAGGTGGTGCACCGCCACCGCGTCGAGACCGAGTTTCTCGATCTCGACGACTTTGGCA
>JAGWQP010000127.1 GCA_028876805.1 Acidobacteriota bacterium
CGCCAAAGAAAGAAAGATGGTGTTACGTGCCGGCACGTAGGTGACCGGAATGCCCTGGCTCATGGCGTCGAGCGCGCGGGCCTTCGGCACAGCGATATCCGCTGTGAGCGCCGAGCCGCCGAACTTATCCAGGCCGATCTCGACTACCTGGTGCCACTCCGCGCCGAGCGATGAGGCGACGCGCGCGGCGGCTCCGAGTTCTACGCGGTGACGCTGGCCGTAGTCGAACGAAAGTGCGTAGCAGGCGTAGCCCTCGCGGCGCGCCAGGGCCAGACAGGTCGCTGAATCGAGGCCTCCGCTCAGCAAACAGATCGCTTTTTTCACCACTTATTATGGTAGCTTCGGTGCGCATCCGGTTTGTCACCTCCACGCCGCTTGACATTCAGCGCGGCAGCGGCACCTACGTCGGAATCGAGGTGCTGGCCCGTGCGCTTACAGCTCTGGGGCATTCGGTGGAATTCGCCACGCCTCGCGTGCACCTGCCCGTCTACACTGCAGAGCGGCTGTGGTTCAACCGCCGGCTGCGTCGCGAGCCGGACTTCGACGTGACTGTCGGTTTCGACATGGACGGTTATCGAATCGCGGACGTGGCGGCGCTCAAGGGCGTGATCGCCGATGAGGCGCGCTTCGAAACTGGCCTGACGCGTTTCACCATGGGAGTCCAGGCGCGCTGCGAACGGCTGCATGTCGAGCGGGCCCGCTCGGTCGTCACCACCAGCCGTTACTCGGCCGAACGCGCGCGCGAGCTCTACGGGCTCCCCCGGCTCCCCACCATCGTACCGGAGCTGATCGATCTCGCCCGCTGGCGGAGCGCGCTCGAACTGAATCCCGCGGCGGCTTGTTCTCGATTCACGGTCCTGTTCGTTGGGCGTCTCTACCGGCGCAAACGGGTCGACGTGCTTGTGCGAGCGGCTGCCGCGCTTCGTGGCCGCATTCCCGATCTGGAGGTTCGCGTGGTGGGAAACGGCCCGTGTGCCGCCTGGCTGCGAGCCTTGACGCGCGATCTCGGACTCGAAGGCTCACTCAGCTGGCTCGGCGACGTTTCACGGCGCGAACTCGCCTCCGAGTACAACCGATGTGCCGTCTTCTGTCTGCCGAGCGTGCAGGAAGGCTTCGGCATGGTGTTGCTGGAGGCCATGGCCGCGGCGAAGCCGCTGGTCGCCTCGCGGGCTGCCGCCATCCCGGAAGTGGCGCCCCAAGCCGTGCTGGTCGAGCCCGAGAGCGCCGAAGCACTGGCCGCAGGCATCGAACTCCTCTACCGGTCGCCGGATGTTGGAGCGGCTCAAGCCACCTCCGGCGCACGCTGGGTGGAACAGTTCGATGCCCCGCGAGTGGCCCAGCTGTTTGTGGACGCTATTTGTGCCGCAGGGTGATGGCGAACCCGACTCTCTGCGCCATAAGGTCGCTCGCGGTGCTCACCACGTAGGTCCGCCTCTCCGTTCCCCGGCTGCCGAAGACCTGATCGCTTCCCTCCGCCGGTGCGCGATCTTCGGTGGTGAGCGGCTGGCGCGAAACCTGGATGAAGAGCTCGATCGGCCGCGCCGCTTCGAACGTCAAGACTCCTGTCGCCGGCACGGTGTAAGGCTGCATGCGCGCGATGCGGTCCAACACGACCCCCCGCCACGTCCGGTCCGGCGTCCGCTCGATCACGGACAAGTAACCGTCGTCGTTGCTTTCGATAACGATGGTCACTTCGTCTTTGGCGACCAGTTCCTGGTCTGAGCTGACCCCGGCAAACGAGCGATCGGGAAGCCGCCGCAACACCTGGTAACGCACGCCCAAGTGGAGCGCCAGCGGGAGCGCACGTCCGCCCACGCGAGCGCCGGCCGCGGCCGGTGAACCGCTCTGCTGGCCCGAACGGAAGAAGTTTGGCCCTAACGCGGGCCGAAGGCGAGACCCATAGAAAAGCTCGTACGCATCCTGGGGCGAAGGCAGGCTGACACCCACTGTGCGACCGAACCGGCTCTCCAAGGCCTGCGCGGCACCCGCACTCGCAGACTGTCCGGCCACGGCCGCCGGGCTCGCCGCCGGTGGCGCCGATGATGGCGCCGGGACCGGCGGCGGTCGATCGGGAGCCACGCTCGTCGCGACCGCCGGAAGGTCGGCGGGTTTGGCCTCGACCGGCCGGCCGGGCTGCGGAACTTCCCGTTTCTCCAAAGCTTGTGGGACGGGCGAAGGCACGGGCACGGGCAACACGGGCCGCGGCGCGCGGGCGAGGATAGCCACCCCAGGCCTTCGCGCCGCCTGGCGTTCGACCACCACCGCCACGACCGCCATCCCCGTCACCAGAGCCCCCAGCAGCGCCGGCCGCAACCACGCCCGATACCACGCGACCGCCGATTCTTCGAGCGCTCGCCGCAAGCGGGCCTTGGCGACGGGGTCCTCGAGCAGTTCCCGCAAGGGTTCTTCGCGGGCCAGCAGATCGAACAATACTTGATCTTCGAGCGCGGCAGCGAACAGCGCATCCCGTTCCTCCCCAGTCAGGGTCCCGGTGGCATAGCCGCCCAGAAGTTTTTCGATCTCTTCGCGGCTCATCGCGTTCCCTGCTCCCAATCCCCGCCCATCAACTCCAACAGGTGCTTGCGGCACCGGTGATCCCAGGTGTAGACGGTATTGATGGCGCCCACCCCCAGGATCTTCTGAATCTCGGGAAACGTCCGGCCTTCCAGCTTCAGTCGGAACAACTCGCGGCAGCGCCCGCCCAACTGTCCGATCGCGGCCGTCAGCCGCTCGAGCATCTCCTTGCGTTCGACCCAGTCCGCGGGACTGGCGTTGAGGTCCGGCAAGGGGATGTCGTCGATCGACACCTGAGTGTACTCGCCGTGCCGCGCTGCCTTTCTCCGCCAGCTCATCATTTTATACCGGACAATTTGCAGGGAAAGCGGTAGCAGGTCCTCGGGGCGCTCGAGGTGAGTGTATTTTTCGTGCAGGAGCATGAGCACCTCCTGCGCCAGGTCTTCGGCGGTCTCCCTCGATAGATGGGATGCCGCGAACCGCACAATCCTTTCACGCAGCTGGGCAAGCACGTCTTCGCGCGACACGGGCTTCACCGGCTAAGCCAATGGTAACACTGACGGAAACGGCGATCGCGCGGTTGCCGCATCGCTAGCTCGCCGCTTCCAGCGCCACGATCGCCTGCGATTCGGCGGAGCGGCCCTCGCCGACTGGCCCTAGCCTTTCGGCGGTCTTGAATTTGAGAGAAATCCGGCTCGGGTCCACCCCCAGCGCCTCGGCGACCTTGTTGCGAATGGCTTCCCGATAATCCCTGAGCCGGGGGCGCTCCAGAATAATCGTCGAATCCACGTTGACGATGCGATAGCCGCGGGCTTCGGCCAGCTCGCGGGCGTGCCGGAGAAAGACCAGGCTGTCGGAGCCCTTCCATTTCGGGTCGGAGTCTGGGAAATGCATCCCGATGTCACCGAGGGCGGCCGCGCCCAGGATAGCGTCTGTGATCGCGTGCGACAACACGTCCGCGTCAGAGTGTCCTTCAAGACCGAACTCGGAGGGCACCCTCACGCCGCCTAGAATCAGCGGCCGGCCGGGCGCCAGGCGGTGGCTGTCCCAGCCCTGCCCGATGCGGACTTCACTCAAGAGCGCAGTTGCCCGGGCCCTGTGGGCACCCCCTGTTCCTGCAGAAAGAGGCGGGCCAGGTCCATGTCGGCGGGCTTGGTGATCTTGATATTACGGTCGCTGCCGAGTACCACAGTCACCTCGACATCCAAACGCTCTACCAGGCTGGCTTCGTCGGTGCCGATGAAGCCGTCCTCGCGCGCCGACTGAAAGGCGCGCGTCAGCAGGTCATAGCGGAAAACCTGCGGAGTCTGCGCCAGTACCAGACGGTCGCGCTGCAACGTGGAGCGGACACGCACGTGCCCGGTACCCCGATTCACCTGTTTCACGGTATCGACCGGGGGTACAGCCACAATCGCCGCGCCGGTTTCGGCGGCTGCGTCGAGGACTTTGTGGATGATTTCCGGATCGATGAACGGGCGTACGGCATCGTGAACTGCCACCAAGTCCGTGTCGCGGTCGAGCGAGGCCAGCGCATTTTCGACTGACTGCTGCCGGCTATTCCCACCTTCGACCACGCGCACGCGGCGCCCGGGGAATTCGCGCGCCATCAGTTCGCGCACCCACCCGAGGTCCTCCGCCCGCACCGCCACTACGATGTCCCGCACCCGATCCGATGCCGCGAATTTCCGGACCGTGTGCATCAGGATGGGTGATCCCTCCAGCAGCATGAATTGTTTGCGGCTGGTGCCGGTCCTTTCGGCGGAACTCCGCCCCATGCGGGTTCCTAGACCCGCCGCGGGCAAGATCACGGCGATTTTCATGGTGAACTACGATTCTATCGTGGTTTTCTCGGGGCCGAGATTGGCGGCTGGCTGTGGCTCGGTCCTTCGGACGGAGCGCTCGTGGCGCTCCGCACCGCGGTCGGCACGTTCCCCGACCGCGGCTGCGGCGGCGTGGGTACGCTCGTCATACTTGCCGAAAATCATCTTGCCGGCGGTGGTCTGAAGCACACTGGTCACCGTAATGTCCACGGTCTTGGAGATCAGTTTCTTGGCGTTGTCGACCACCACCATCGTGCCGTCATCCAGGTAGGCCACTCCCTGGTTATACTCCTTGCCTTCCTTGAGGATGAAAACGCGCATGGTCTCGCCGGGCAGCACGATCGGCTTGAGCGAGTTGGCCAGTTCGTTGATGTTCAGCACGTCGACGCCGTGAAGCTGAGCCACTTTGTTCAGGTTGAAGTCGTTGGTGATGATTTTGCAGTCGTAGATCTTGGCCAGTTCGATGAGCTTCATATCCACGTCGCGGACTTGCGGGAAATCTTCTTCTACGATCTGCACGTTGAGGTGAGTCATTTTCTGGATTCGCTGCAGGATGTCGAGGCCCCGCCGTCCGCGGTTGCGTTTCATGGAGTCAGCCGAGTCCGCCACCAGCTGCAATTCGCGGAGAACGAATTGGGGAATCACCAGCACTCCGTCGAGGAAACCCGTTTCGGCAATGTCGGCGATGCGCCCGTCAATAATGACGCTGGTATCCAGAATCTTGAAGGTCTTTTTGGAAGATTTTTCACCGCCGAAAATGCCACCCATCGCGGCCAGGTTCAGCAGGTCGCCCTTCTTGGCGCCCACAATCAACCCCACATAAGTCATCCACAGCAGCAACAGGATCGGGAGAAACGGCGCGTCGATACTGGCCCGAGCGAGCACCAGCGACATCAGATAGGCGCCAAAAATACCGAGAATACTGCCGCAAGCCGCGCCGATCAGGCGCTTCAGACTGATCCGTTCCAGGCGGATTTCAAAGAGGATGATCGATGCGCCCAGCACCAGGCCGCCCACTCCGGCCTGCCAAGGCAAGGTCTGAAAAGGATGCAGCGTGTACGCCGCAACCGCCAGAACCAGGACGAAAATCAACCGAACGATAGCGAGATCGAGCACTTGAGCACCCCCTCAGGGTGAGTACGGGATCACGAAACGCAACCATAACCGCCACCTAACCCGGGAAAGCTGCAACATCAGCGTCAAGAGTATACCATCTCACCGTGGCGCTTGCCGGGGCGTTTAGGAACTTGGGGGGACCCGAGATTCCGTTCGGTTTCGGAAAATTGTCTCGACCGCACTTTACCGGGACACCCGCGACGTGTATCATAGCTCCCATGCGTCTATTCGTCTCGTTGTGGCTGTTGCTTTCCATTGCGTTATTTGCCCAGGAGGCAAAGAAGGGTCCGAATCCGTTCGAGAACCCGAAAAACCTGAAGTTGTTGCAGCCGGCCAATGCGCGCCAAGCTATGCAAGCATTTCGGGCGGCGCTGGGTGTCCAGTGCGTCTATTGTCACGTGCAAGGTGATTTTGCCAGCGACGACAACCCGAAGAAAAACGTCGCCCGCATGATGATTACGATGGCAAGGCAGATCAACATGAATTTTCCGGATGGCAAACAGCATGTGACTTGTTTCACTTGCCATCGCGGTGCGGAAGAGCCTTTGATCGAGGCTCCCGCGACAGCCGAAGCTCCCAAAGAAGCTCCCAAATAGCGCCCGCGTGTAAGAGTTGTGAATCGACGTCCTCCCGATTGAGATCGCGAGAGGGTGGTTGTGTCCTTGTGCGGCACTCCGCGCCCGTTTCCCTCGAGGTGCGGTTGACCTCGTCTTGATCGGTGTGATACGTTTGCTTTGGCTCAAGGTGCTCGCCGTGAAGGGCGAGTGAAAAGGGAAGCGGGTGAGAATCCCGCACGGTCCCGCCACTGTATGCAGTGAGCTCCGGCAACTCCGCCACTGTCCTGGCACGGACGGGAAGGCAGCCGCGAAGCCATGACCTGCAAGTCAGGAGACCTGCCTCGGGCGATTACGAACCCCGCTTCGTGTGAAGGCGGAGGGTGAACGTGGCGAGCCGGCCCACGGAGCTGGTTCCCCTCTTCTTCTCCCTGAAAAGCGGAGCGGCACGCGAGGAAGTGAGCGAAGATGTCCAGCCGCACCCCCACTGATCGAGCAGGATTTTTCCTGCGCTTGTTTTTCCTCTGCCTGGCCGTTCCCGCGGTTTTCTGTGAAAACGGCGTCTCGGTTTCGGGCACGGTCCGGGACAGCCAGGGGGCCGCCATCGCGGCCGCCTCCATCACTCTGGTCGCCCGCGACAATACCGTGAACGCGGCGGTCGCCAGCGATTCGTCGGGGCGCTACCGGTTCGAGAGCGTGGCGCGCGGGGCTTACCTCATCACCGCCACCGCGCCGGGCTTCGAGAGTTCTGAGGCTCGGCCTTTTACCTTGGGCAGCGAGACCCCGCTCCCGATCGACTTCCAGTTGCGGATCGCCGCGGTCCGGACCCAAGTGGTAGTCACCGCTTCTGGAACCGCCCAGACCACCGATGAACTGGCCAAGTCGGTGTCGGCGGTGGAGGCCTCGGCCATCGATCTCAGTGACGAGGCCTCGATCAGCGACGCGCTCCGTTACGAGCCGGGGCTTCGCGTGGAGCAGCAGGGCGGGCCCGGCGGGCTGGTTTCCATCAAAATACGCGGCCTGCGAAACCAGGACACCGCGATTCTTATCGACGGCTTCCGCATGCGGGACGCGGCGGCTCCCCAAGCAGATGCCACCGGGCTCGTCGAGGATCTGATGGTGACCGATGTGGATCGCATCGAAGTGATGCGTGGCGCCGGTTCTTCGTTGTACGGTACAGACGCAACCGGCGGCGTAGTCAACATCATCACCGGTTCCGGGGGCGGCCGCATGCGGGGAAGCGTGCTCGCCGAGGGCGGATCGCTCTCCATGTTTCGGGGCCGCGTGGAACTGGCCGGGGGCGTCGGTCGGGACCGGCTGCAATACAGCCTGGGCCTTGGCCACTTCGACGTGCTCTCCGGGGTGAACGGCGATCTACCGGACCGGATCAGTAGCGCGCAGGGCCGGATAGACCTCGGCGTTTCTCCTCGCACGCGCATCTTCGGGCGGGTCTTCGCAGCCGATTCCTTCTCCAAGGTGGATTCCCCACCCGAAGCTGCGGGGAACCTTCCGCCGAGCGGAATCATTGATGCCGTGCCGCTCTCGGCCGCGCAATTGCGTCTGTACGAAGCCGGCGCCCCGATTTCCGCTTTGGCGTTCGGAGCGGCCACGTTTATTCCCGACGCCGACAACCCGGATTCGACGCGCGCCGCGCGCATCTTCTCGGGCGCCGTGCGGCTAACGTCACACCCGAGCGAATCGATGGGCCTCTCGCTCAGTTATCAGGGGCTGGTGAGCCGCCGCCGGCTGGGCGATGGTCCTGCCGGCACGGGTTTCTTTCAGCCACTCGGAAACCAGACGCTCTCCTACGATGGCGACATTCACACTCTCACGAGCCGCCTCGACTGGCGCCCGGACCCGCACAACTTGATCGATGCCGGCTACGAGTTCGAATATGAAAGGTATGGGAATCGTTTTCTGATGCCGAACCCGGTCGACAATTCGGCGGTCGACGTCAGCCAGCACAGCCACGCACTGTTCGCGCAGGATCAGGTCTCTCTGCTGGGCGACCGCCTGCAGTTGGCCGGCTCCTACCGCGCGCAGTGGTTCTCCCTCGACGAGCCCGCGCTTACTCCCCCCACGAGCGCCCCTTACGCGGGAAGGCGCTTCGCGGCTCCGCCCGCGGCACAGACCGGCGATGGGTCCCTGGCCTATTTCTTTCCCCGATCGGGAACCAAGATTCGCGCGCACGTCGGCAGGGGATACCGGGCGCCTTCGCTTTACGAACGATTCGGAACCGACTACAGCAGCTTCGGGTACCTCGCTTATGGCGATCCACGGTTGAAGCCGGAGCACTCAATTTCACTCGACAGCGGAGTCGATCAAACGCTCGCGAACGGCCGCGCGCGTCTTGCGGCGGCTTATTTCTACACGCGGCTTGACGAGGTGATCACCTTCGACTTCTCGGGACTGATCAACCCCCAAACTGATCCTTTCGGGCGCGCGGGCGGCTACCTCAACACCAAGGGAGGGTTGGCGCGCGGTGTGGAGCTCGCGGCATCGCTCGCGCCGACTAAGGCGACCAACCTGCGGGCAGCGTACACATACACCAACGCTCGCGACGAGACGCCGCTGGTCGAGAACGTGATTCGTACACTCATTATTCCCGATCACCAGTTTTCTGTTTCCGCCACAGAGCGGTTGGGGCGGCGCCTCACCCTGGCCTTCAATCTTCTCGCGACCAGCAATTACCTGGCCCCGCTGACCGACGCCTCGACGTTCGCCACCCGTCCGTTCCGTTTTTCGGGCAAGAGGCTGGCCGAACTCGGTGGCAGCTATCGGATTCCGCTCGGCGAGTTCCGGGCCTTGCGCCTGTTTGGCAAAGCGAGCAACGTCTTCAGCCAAGACTATTTCGAGAGCGGGTATCGGACGCCGGGCACGACCGCAACCGGAGGGCTGCAGTTTGAATTTTGACCTTTTCCTCCGAAGCCTTCTGTGGGTGATGCTCGCGGCACTTCCGTCGGCTGCCGCGGGCCCCGAACGCATTGTTTCGACCTCTCCAGCCGTCACGGAAATGTTGTATGGCGTAGGAGCGTTTGACCGCGTGGTGGCGGTCACCGAATATTGCCTGTATCCGCCGGAGGCGAAGGCGTTGCCCAAAGTGGGCGGGTGGAGCACGCCGAGTGTGGAGAGGGTCGCCGGTTTTCGCCCGGAGCTGGTGGCACTGGCCGAGGCGCAGGCGCCGTTTCTCACTGAACCACTCGAACGACTCGGGATTGCGACCGTTCTCGCGCCGGGCCGCACGATTCGCGACGCTTTCACCGCCATCGCCCTTGTCGGCAACGCGACCGGCCACCAACGCCAGGCGGCCGCGCTGGCTCGACACACCGAAGCCGCGCTCGACACCGTGCGCCGCCGGGCCGCCCGCCTCGCTCGGCCCACCGTGTTGCTCATCGTCGACCGCACGCCCGGCACGCTGCGGGAAATGTACGCAGCTCTGCCGGGGAGCTTTTTGGCAGAGCTGGTAGACGTTGCCGGCGGCAAGGCCCTGGGCAGCCAGACCAGCAACGGCTACGGCAGGGTGAGCTCGGAGACCGTGCTTACCGCGAACCCGGACCTCATTCTGGATCTGATACCCGGCTCCAAAAATGAAGCTGGACCGGACCCGGCGGCCGCCTGGCGGCAACTGCCGGAGCTAAACGCGGTCCGCCGCAACAACGTGCATATCGTGCGCGAGGAATTCGTGACCCACGATTCGCAGATGATCGCGAAGACCGCGGTCTTGTTTGCACGGATTCTGCACCCGGAAGTGCCGGCCGGCGACTGGGAGGGCCGTTGAGTCCGATCCTGGAAGCGCATGAGGTCGAA
>JAGWQP010000128.1 GCA_028876805.1 Acidobacteriota bacterium
GGAAAGGCCCGCCGCCAAGGCGTGGGCTCCGCGCTCCTCGCCGCGCTGATTCGATCTTCGGAACGCGAAGGGATCTGGACCTTGCAAGCCGCCATCTTTCCCGAAAATGCAGCCAGCCTCGAGCTGTGCCGGCGCGCGGGATTCCGCATCGTCGGCACACGCGAGCGGCTGGGGTCGGTGGATGGGCGCTGGCGCGATGTGGTCCTCGTGGAGCGCCGCAGCACGGTCGTCGGAGTCTGAGTCCGGAGGCGTCCGCGACCCATTGATAAAATGAAGGAGAGTATGCGGATCCTTCTGTTTAGCGGAAAAGGCGGGGTTGGCAAAACCAGTCTAGCCGCGGCCACCGGACTTCACCTTTCGCGCATCGGCTATCGAACCCTGGTGATGAGCGTCGATCCGGCGCACAGCTTGGCCGATGCATTTGACCTGGAGGCCGACCTTTTTCACGGCACAACCGGGGACCCGTATCGGATCAACGAACGCCTCGCGATTCACGAAGTCAACATCCAGAAGGAGATCAAACGGCACTGGCGTGAAATCTCCACCTACGTGATTTCCGTGCTGCGTACCACTGGCATCAGCGACGTCGAGGCCGAGGAGCTGGCGATCTTGCCGGGCATGGAAGAACTGAGCGCGATGATGTACGTCAACCAGTTTCGCCGCGAGCGGCGCTATGACGTGATCGTGCTCGATTGCGCGCCGACGGCGGAGTCGATGCGCTTTGTCAGCATGCCCACTACGCTTGAATGGTACATGCGGCACATCTTTCCGTATCAGCGCGGACTGCTCAAAGCGGTGCGGCCGATCGCCAATCGCGTGTCGCCAATCGAGCTCCCGCCGGACAGCTATTTTGGCAATGTCCAGGACCTTTTCGCCAAGCTGGAAGGCATCGACGAACTGCTGGAAGACCCCAAGACGACCAGCGTGCGCCTGGTGACCAATCCGGAGCGCATGGTACTGCGTGAGACTCAGCGAGCCTACGTCTACTTTTCGCTGCACGGCCTCACTGTGGATGGGATCATCGTCAACCGCGTTCTGCCTGCCGAAGTGAGCGACGCGTTTTTCCGGGAGTGGAGAGTGTCACAAGGCCGTATCCTGGAGGAGATCGAAGCCTATTTCGCGCCCGTCAACGTGAAGCGCGTGGCTCTGTTTACCCACGAGGTGCTGGGCCGCGAACGGCTGGAAGAACTGGCGGGAGTGCTCTATCAAGAGAAGGAAGACCCCGCCGCCGTCGTTCGCACCGAAGCGCCCTTCACCTTCGTCAAGCGCGACGGGCACTATGAGGTGCGCGTGCAGTTGCCCTTCGCGGTGAAGGGCGAGGTCGGCTTGTTCAAAAAGGGCGATGAGCTGGTGGTCGAGGTTGGGACGCTTCGCCGCCACATCGGCCT
The DNA here is from genome assembly GCA_028876805.1 of Acidobacteriota bacterium. Classification (GTDB taxonomy): domain Bacteria; phylum Acidobacteriota; class Terriglobia; order Bryobacterales; family Bryobacteraceae; genus PSRJ01. Next base: position 1,389 of record JAGWQP010000128.1, read on the forward strand.
GCCCACCTCTATGGCCGCCCTTTCCCCCACGCGCGCCACGTTAGAGAATAAAGTGTTGACCGTGGAAATGAAAGAGAGCTGATTATGGAAGACAAGACCACGACTGCTCAGAGTCCGGCGCCGGGCTGCTTCTTCTGCGGCGTTGCAGCGCCGTTTTTCGAGAACCTGTGGCCGGAGGCGAGCCGCGATCACTTCCGGAATTCGCGGATCGAATTCCTCAAGGGAATCCGGAGCATCATTGACGGCCGCATCGCGCACCTGGCGCGCGAAGAAAAAAAAGGCACGCACGTCACCGTCGAGTAGGGGCCGGACCGCGCTACAATAGCCGGTTCGGAGGAATAGGACGGTGGCGGAGCTCACCATCCGGCCCACGGCGAAGTATCTCAAGGCTGGCATGCTTCTCGCGACGCTCGTGGTGATCGGATTGGAGATCGCTTACGGCGTGTTGTGGCGCGGCCGGGAAACGCTGAACTGGGTTCCGGTAATCGGCCCGGTTCTCTTACTCTGGCCGGCGACGCGATGGGTGCGGCGCCTGTTCACCAGAGCAGTGGTCTCGGGAGACCGGCTTCGCTACGAGATTGGTGTGACCTCAAAGAGCACCCGAAACATTCAGCTCACCAAGGTGCAGGATATTCGCGTGGACCAGAGCTTCGTGCAGCGCCTCCTGGACATCGGCAACATCTCGATTGAAACCTCCGGCGAGACCAGCCGCCTGACGATCGCCAACGTGGACCACCCTCAAGCGGTTGTCGAAGAGCTCATGAACCGGTCGCAGGACGGGGCCGCCGCCACTTAAATGAACCAAAAACTGAAAGGCCGGATCGCACTGGTCACCGGAGCCAGTCGCGGGCTAGGCAAGGCAATGGCGGTCGCCCTGGCGTCGGAAGGGGCGGGGGTGGCACTGGTCTCGCGCGGGGAAGCGGAGTTGAACCAGGTCGCCGCGGAAATCCAGGCAGCCGGCGGCGTAGCCGCCGTCTTTCCGGCGGACGTGGCGAGCGAAGAGCAGGTTCTGCAGACCGAATCCGGAGTGCGTGCCCGGCTCGGAAGGGTCAGTATCCTCATCAATAATGCCGGTCTCAACGTGCGCAAGTCGGTGACTGACCTGACGCCGGAAGACTGGCGTCGCGTGATCGAAACCAATGTCAGCTCCGCGTTTCTGCTTTGCCGCTCTTTCGTCCCCCACATGAAGGGTCAAGGCTATGGACGCATTCTGAACATCGCCTCCGTCATGGGTTCCATTTCGCTGCCCAACCGCACGGCCTATTCCGCAAGCAAGGCAGCGCTGCTGGGCTTCACCCGTTCGCTGGCTTTGGAACTGGCCGAGGATGGGATCACGGTGAACACCATCAGTCCTGGCCTGTTTGAGACCGAACTGGCCCGCCCGGTTCTGGACAATCCCGAAATCAAGGCGCAGTTTCTCGCCAACATCCCGCTGGCCCGGACGGGCAAGCCCGAAGAAATCGGTGCTCTGGCAGTTTACCTGTGTTCGGACGATGCCGGCTACATTACCGGCTCCGATATCCTGATCGACGGCGGCTGGACGGCTCGGTAGATCCTACGACGTCGCCGCTAACTCATACAAGAATTCGACGTGTCCGCGCACGGCTCCGTCCAAACCCTGAATCTTCGGATTCTTCGACTCAATCAGGTAATACTCGTTCGGCGCGTGAGCGCCGTTGCCGTGGCCAAATCCGAACTGGACGGCCGGCAATTTCAATGGCTCGCCGGTGAACACGTATCCCGGCCATGAGCCGGCGTTCCTCGGCCAGATGATGGGGTTCGCCCCATTGCGTTTATAGATCGCCGTTTCCACGCGAACCGGCAGCGAATCGGGTGACGTGCTGGTCGGATCGTAGCCGCCGGTCATATTCACTTCGATATCACCGAAGCCGCGTTTGGCGAGGTGCGCCTTCAGCTTGGCAAGTGCGTCGGCAGCTGTCATATCCGGCACCAGGCGCAGGTCCATCTTGGCTACCGCCCGGTGAGGCAGGATGGTCTTGCCACCCGTCCCGGTATAGCCGGCCACCAGGCCTTCGATGTTCACGGTCGGCCGCGAGCACAGCATTTCCAAGCTCTCGCGGAAACTCACATCGTGCACCCAGTGCTCAATACCCAGTTGCTTCTTGACCAGCTCTTCGCTCTCGCGTTTGGCCGCTTCGTCGATCATAGCCTTCTCGGCGGCGCTGACCGGGCGCACCTTTTCCAGGTAGTGGTCGATCGCCGGCGTATTGCCATCGGGGGAAACCAACGCGGCGAGCGCCTCCACCAGGTGCCAGGCCGGACTATCGAGCCGCGCCTTGTTACTCGAATGCACATCGAGCCGTGGACCACGGCCCCATTTTTCGCCGGTCGATACCAGCTCGAGTTCGACAACGCCCTTGGCGCCCAACGACAGCGTCACCGTGCCGTCGAGCGACTGCGCCGAAGAGGGAGTCAATACGCCCACAGCTTGGCGGAGCGCCGCCATGACTTCGGGACGGTGCACGATCTGCGGGATGTGCGGCGAACCGATTTCTTCTTCGCTCTCGCATACAAACACGAGGTTCACCGGCAGCTTCTGACCGGCGCCTCGAATCGCGTGCACGGCGGCCAGAAAAGCCCCTTGTGGACCCTTTGAGTTGACCGCGCCTCGCGCGACCAGCACCCGTCCCAGCCCGGAGCGTTCCACCAGCGTGGGCGAGAAGGGCGGCGACGACCACTCCGTCGGATCCACCTGCTTTACGTCGTACATAATGTAGACGGCCAGGGTCTTCGGCGCGCCCGCGTCGAGCGTAGCGAAAACGCCCGGATGCAGATCGGTCGGACATTTCGTGACCTGGTTGCATCCGGCGTCCCGCAGCAGCCGCATCATCAGGTCACAACCTTCGTTGATCCCCTTGTTTTCCGCGGCGATCGTGGGCTGCTTGACCCAGTCCTCGATCCGGCGGACGGATTCGTCGTGGCGTTTCTCGATCTCGGCCAGAATCGGCTTGAGGTCGGGCGCCGTGGCCGCTCGTGCGGCTGGTGAAGGCAGCAAGGCGGCGGCCGCGGCTCCGAGGAACGCGCGCCGGTCGACCGCCTGGTCCGGTTTCGCTGAGGAAAACATAGATCGGCCTCCTTGTGGACTGCGCTCGCTCAAAAATGCAGGCGCAACCCGAACTCCATTTGCCGCGGATTGATCGCGGGCACGCCCCCCGCCGTGCCGCCGATGCCCGACAGCGCTCCGATGGTGGATTGGTCCGTGATCACGCCCCAGGTTTGTGGCGAGTCGATATTCAGGGTCGGATTTGCCGGCTGAAAATGGTTCAGCACGTTTGTGATTTGAATAATGAACGTGGCTCCTAACCGCTCGGTCGCGCGAATCTCCTTGGAGACGGTCGCATCGAGCGACCACGAAGGCAGCCCTCGCAGGACGCCGGCGCCGCCGCCTGTGGTGTCCAGCCCGAGGATCGGACGGCGGAACAGGGCGTAGGTGGCGTTGGGGTCGGCGAAGAGGTTGAGGCCCGAGCCGCCCCGCGACGGATTGCCGTTGGTGCCGGCCCCGGAGCTCGACACGTTGTAATGCGCCGAATTTCCGCCGGTGTACGGCCCCGTGAGAACGGCGTTCTCGTACGCCCGGTTGTTGTTCCCGTATATTTCGCCAAACGCCTGCGCGTCGGAGTTGCTGCCGGTGCCGACATTGACTTGCAGCGGCGCCCCGCTTTGCGCGGTGAACAGCGGTGAGATAGCCCAACCGCCCAGCAGACGCCCGGCCACTCCCCTCTGGCTCTTGAACAGCGGCGACTGGTAAACCATGAGCTGGCTGTAGACAAAGCGGATGTCAAACGGCTGCGGTCCGTACGAGGCGTGCAAGTTCCAGGGATCCACCACCGTGATGGAACTCGACGACTGCTGCAAGCTGCCCGTTCCCATGGCGCGGCTCCACGTGAAATTGGAGCGGGTGGTCACGCCGTGCCAGTCCTTAGCGTTGAACGAAAGGAACGCGGCATTGTAGTTGCCCCATCCGAGACTGGTGATGTACTCGAGCGAGGAGAGCTGAGAGGCCACCGATCCACCCCCGATCGCCGGGGAGCTGAGCAAAGTACGGCCCAGCGTCCACGATGGCACGGCACTCAGTGCGTTCCAGAGCCTGTAGACCTGGGTGCTGGAAATCAACGGGTTTTTGGCAGAGTTCAGATTCGCAGCCACCGCCGCTGTGCAACTGGGAAACTTCACGCAATACGCCGAGTTCGGTCCGCCCAACGCCGCTTCAAAGAACGGCTGCGCGGTAGGGACGGTTACACCAGAGTTGAGTTGGTTGTAGAGCGCGGCGTAAGCTTTGGCGAAGCTCTGTCCGCCCAAGGTGGTCATGTAGGGCACGGCGTCGATGTTGATTTCCTGGAACTCGTCGCGGATGCGCCGGCCAATGTAGCCGGCTTCAATCACCAGCTTCTCCGACAACGCGCGCTGCACCGTGAAATTGAACTCGTCGGAGTGGTTCGGCTTCAAGTGTGGATCGAGCTCGGAGCCGTCACCGGCTGCCGCACTCCCGTTCACGCCGGGCAGGTACGGCTGTGGGAGAGTCTGGGAAGCCGCCTGCAACGGTGCGGTCAGGCCATCGGCGCCGATCCGAAACGCGGTGATGGGATCGACCCCGCCGTTTCCGAGGCATTGACCGGTTGCGCTCGCGCCGATACAGGATACCGGTTGCAACAACCCGGTGCCGAGCAACGGAACCAGAACCAAGCCCACGCCGTTGAGCCGGCCGTAGATACGACTGTACCCGCCGCGGACGACCGTCTTGCCATGGCCAAATACGCTGCCGAGAAGGCCGCTGTCA
>JAGWQP010000129.1 GCA_028876805.1 Acidobacteriota bacterium
AGTATGGACGGTTTTTCTTCGAAACGGTACCGCAGAGATGCATTTGCGACAGGAACTCGCCACAAGGGTGTGGGATTTGGCGTAGTTGGAACTGGCGCGGACGCGTTGAGTGCCCAGACAAACGCCTGAGCGTCCGCGAGGGAGCGCCAAGGTCATGGTCCTGCTGAGGCCCGACGGGCTTCGGCTGCGCGACAACAGTGTGCAACCGTTCGTGCTGGCCGATATGGGGACGGGTTACTTGCAGCAAACACCCATCGCAGCCCCTCAAGCATCGAGGAATAGTGGAACTCCAGCGTCTTCGACGGCACGATCGTACGGCGGGTTTTGTCCCGGCCTTCCCCCGGGGCACCGAGGTCTGCTACTCTGTCCGCGAGAAAGAAAAGTCTCGGATGCGACCTATATCCCTGTTACTCGCACTGGCGGCACTTGTGGCAACGGCTCATTCAGAAGGGATGATGAACGACGTAAGTGTGAACTTTTGTTATGGCAAGGTGATGCCGCCATGCCACAAATGGAATGGCCCGAGACTTGAGCTTCCTCCTAGGGCGATCACCGCGTACCCATCACACAAAGGCTGGTTCAGTTCGGTATATCCGATCCCGTTTGTAGTCCCTTCCGAGGCGGCATCGGGATTGCGGGCGTTGTGCCGAGCGGGGAGCCTGTTGGCGGCACACGCAATTTCCGGTTCCGTCAGAGTAACCCGCCCCCGCGTCCTAGATCCGCGCCGAACACTACTGGACCGCCTGTACTCGATGTGTCCCAACTACCACAGATGTTTCTTCGTATTTTTCGCGATCACAAGAAACCCTGCACGGCCTGGCGGCCGTGGCGGGGCCAGCACCAAAACAAGGGAGCCGCGCCGGAACGCTCTCCTTTGACATGGATCGATACTTGGGAACGACATGCCGATGAGCGGAGATAGGCGAAACCGCTGCGGGTTGAAAGGGCGAAGATTTCTGGCGGGATCGATAAAAGCTGCGATTCTTCACCACCGACCGCCAGACGCTAATGTGGAGGCCCGCGAAAAGTTGCCCCAAACCGAACCACTGGAGGCCCACTTATGAACTCGCGTTACGATGATCGGGACAAGCCAGTTCTGGCCGTGGTTCTGAACCTCCTCGGTTGGCTTGCAATTTTCGCTGCGGTTGCCCTTGCCCTCATCAGAAGCGGCTATTATAAACCGCCGTTGCCGGCGCCCCCTGTAGCCTGGATCGAGGTCATTGTAACGGCAGTGGGCGGGATTATGTTCTTGACCTTCGCTGGGATCATCCGCGGCCTGCACGGGATCGAGCAAGCGATCCGCGAGGCACGCTCCGCCCCCCTCACTGGCTTGAGGCAAAGGTGAAAACTGCGCACCACAGGGGACCAAAGAAGTTCCACTCACCATGATAACCTTCTGTCCAAGGCCCTAGCGCGCGTGCAAACAAAAAGCCCACCCGTATCCAAGTTCCAAGACTTCCGGGTGGGCCATTTCGTTGGTGGCGAGCGCTCAACAGCGGGTACCGATTCGATTACGCCGCGCGCGAAACGCTGGAGGTGTGCAATCTACCGACTCAATTGCCAATTTCGATGTCCCTGATCGCGCAAGAGCGTGCCGCAGTCGCGAGCACGGCGGTGCGGAGACGGCGAGAGTCGTTCAGAACAGCCCGGTTCCGGCAGTTCGCAGTCGGCCCGGCGTTCGGCTTGCCGGCTAGGGCTGAATTACGGCGCGCAAAAAGGTGAGAATCGCGGCCAATTCCGCATCGTCGTACGCACCGATAGCGGAAGTGTGGTGCCAATTGCTTCCATCCACGAACTTGACCGAACCCGGCGCGGCGTTGCGCAGGACCGGAGGAGTCGCGCTCAGATCATAAAACACCGTGTTTTGCTTTCCTTCGCTCAACACCAAGGCCGGCATTGACTCGCCGGCCTCGGAGCCCGTTCTTACGTTGGGTGTCGCCAGGACCTTGAGCGCGGCGACATTGGCCGGCACGTTCCCGATGGGCGCCGCCACGGGAATGCCGAAGCCGCCCACTTCGTGGCAAGTCGAGCAGCGTCCAAAGCCGCGCACGGCATCCGTGAACAGTCGCGCGCCGCGTACCGCCTCACCTGTCAGCGCAGGCTGGGAACGGGCGGTTGCCGGCGGACCACTGCCCCCGAGGTTGGGATCGGTGATGCCGTTCAGAGTGGCCACATAGGCCACCACGGCCACCAGATCGGGGCGAGACAGTCGGGTTGCGAAGGAGGGCATGCCGGTATCCGGGATGCCGCGCGTGACCACTCCTGCGATGTACGCCTGCTCGAATCCTCGCGCGGCCAGGCGCGGAGCGCCGCCGGCGTTGCCGCGGACCCCGTGGCAGTATCCGGTTGCACAGGATTGCGTGAAGACCTGTTCGCCCTGTTTGACCATGTCCTCCAGATTCTGAGCCGAACCGCACAGGGCCAGCCCGCACGCCGCTGCGCTCAATCTCACTAGCCCGGAACCAAACCATCGCCACAACACAGGTTTTCGCTTCATCTTGTTCCCTCCGGCAGGGCGAATGTTACCAAGGTCGATCCGAGTCGCCAGTCCTGATCGGGAAACAGGTTCTGGACTGCGCTGCCGACAACCGAGACATGCCACCCTGTCGCCGTGCCGATATACTGCTTTCCATTCACCGAGTAGGATACCGACGCTCCGCGATGGCCGGCGCCGGTTTGATAACTCCACAGCTTGTTTCCGCTCTTCGCATCCAGTGCGAAGAATTCCCCTTCCGGATTTCCGGTGAACACCAAGTCGCCGGCGGTGGCGAGCATCGAAGCCAGCAGCACGTATCGGTACGGCGTGCTCCAGGCGCGCTTGCCGGTCACTGGATCCCAGGCATCCACGTGGCTGAAGGTGGTACGTCCCTCGGCCAGCTTGAGCGGAAACTCACCATTCATGTAGTTCCGTCCTTCTTCGGGTGCTCGGTTGTTCGGAGTGATGTCGTTGCACATTTCATTCACAGGCACGTACAGAAAGCCGGTGCGTGGCGAGTAGGCCATCGAGTTCCAGCTCTTCGCTCCGGCAGCGCTGGGACAGATCGTAGTGGTTTTACCTATCTGCGGCTCATTGCGACCCACCAGCTTGCCGTCTTCAGTGACGCCGCTGATCCACGTTCGTACTTCCGGAACCGAGAAGGCCCCCAGGAACTCGCCCGTCGCCCGGTCGAGCACCGACGTCAGACCACTCTTATTCATGTGGACGAGGATCTGCCGGAGGCGGCCTCGGATCGGACGGTCCATCAGCAGGACTTCGTAGGCGGAATCGTAATCCCATTGGTCGTCGGGAACTTCCTGATGATGCCAGCGGAGCTTGCCGCTGTCGGCATCGAGCGCTACCACGCTGGCGGTGTAGAGATTGAGGTCCTGGCTCTTGTCGGCACCGGCCGGCACGCGATCGCCATCGTAAAAATCGGCTGCGGCATTGCCCGTGCCCCAGTACACGAGGTTCAGAGCCGGATCATAAGAGCCCGTCAGCCAGGGAGCACCGCCGCCGAATCGCCAGCTGTCACCCTTCCAGGTCTCGTGACCCTTTTCCCCAGGACCGGGGATTACGTACCAACGCCACGCCAGGCGACCCGTGTTGGTATAGAACGCTGTCAGGTACCCGCGATGCGCTCCGTCTCCTCCGGTGCCGCCGATGATGACCTTGTCCTTGACCACCAGCGGCGCGGCCGTAATGTTGCAACCACACTGGCGTGCATCATCGATGTTGACGCGCCACAACAAATGCCCGGTCTTTTGATCCAGAGCAACCATATAATTGTCCTTGGTTCCGAAGAAGACCTTGCCCGCGCCAACGGCCACGCCGCGATTTCCCACAAATCCGGGCGTGTTGCGCGGCGGCTCAGGGTATTGATAGCGCCAGATTTCGCGGCCGGTTGCGGCATCCAACGCGAACACGCGGGCCCGGGCGGTGATCAGGTACATCACGCCGTCCATCACGATCGGCGTGGCTTGCAAATTCTCGGCGTAGTCGCCGGTCTGGAATATCCAGACTGGCGTGAGGGATTTCACGTTGGC
>JAGWQP010000130.1 GCA_028876805.1 Acidobacteriota bacterium
AAGAGCGCTTCCCCCCATTTCCGCCAGGGTTTAAAGGAGATCGCGTCGTCCTCCAGCTCAATTTCGCGTACAATATGCCGCGTCGATGAGGATGCGACCCGTTCTATGAACCGACGGCTTGTATGGGCGATGTCGGCCTATGCGGTTTTGGCCGCGCTCGCCGCGGTCACCCTCGATGGCGTGCTGCGCTATGGGGTCTGGATCCTGATGGCCGGACTGGCTGCCAAAACCTGGATCGCCTACAAGGCGGGCTGGTAACGAGCCGACCCCAGCTGTTTCAAGGTGGAACCGCGTTGCCTTCTTGGAACGACCGGTCAGGCCTATCTTCCGGAGACCCCGTCGGCATCCCCCAAACCCGAAAAAGAAAGGAAAACGATGCGGATACGCAGTGTGTTCTCGCGTGCGAAGATCTCTTGAGGAAACTAGCAATGAAAGTCCACGAGGACCTGCCGGGCACGTGGACAGGTGCTGAGTGAACGGCGAATGGTGGGGCTGGTTTCGGCCAACGCGCGCTCGGGGGAGAATTTGCGACCGCACTAAGGGGCTTCGAGCCACCCTGGGTTCTCGGCGCGCGCTGGCACCTAAAGGCGACGCCAACCCAAACTAAGAAGACCGTGCCGGAGCGTTATCCAAACGAAGTATCTCTCTGGGCCTCGGACACGAATGAAATGAGCGTGAATGAAATCCGGGAAAATCCTCGGCGTCAATTAAATCCGCATCTCCAAGATTCACAAACCCGCTCTTGCGGAAAATGGCGGGCGGGCCTGCGTCCGGATTCACGGAAGCACGAACAGGTAAGCCATCAGGTTATCCAAGTCCCTCTTCGAGAATTTGAACGGCGGCATGATACTGCCCGGGGAGAGCTTGGAAGGGTCGGCGAAATGGTCTTCGACCCAACTACGGCTGCGGCGCTGGGCGAGCCCGTTCAGAGGCGGACCCACGTCCACACCCACACCATTGACTTTATGGCATGCGTTGCAGCCATGCGCTTGGTAAACCAACGCGCCCTGAACCGCGAAATCCGGGGCGTCGGAGAGCGCGGTGGCATTCTGCGGGTTGAGTTTCAGCAGAAAGGCGGCGAGCGAATTCAGTTGCAAGTCGCTGAGCTGGATCGGGGGCATGGCACTACCCGGCCTGATGCCCGCAGGGGATTTAAAATGCTGGATCATCCAGGCGGCATTACGGTGGATGGTGGTCCGGGTCAGGTCCGGACCGATTTTCGATCCGGTGTCGCCAACCGCATGGCAGCTCACGCAGTTCTCTTGGCGGAAATGGCCCACGCCGGCCAGTTCCTCCGACGAGAGCTCCATCCAGTCGGTCGGGGCGGAGTAATCGACAGCGACTTGACTGGCCTCCTTGGGTGTCGTAATCACGGCTGCGGCAGTCAATCCGGTCCAGCCGATGGCGGCCAGCGCGACAAAACTAAAGGCGAAAGTGCGGCGCGTAACGCGTACCATTTGCCCGCGGTCGATGAAGGGGACCAGGATCAGCGCTAATACGGCCAGGCCCGGCAAAACCACGCTACCCACGACCTCCAGAGGACCGGTGAAGAGCTTCAACAGCTGGAACAGGAACAGAAAATACCATTCGGGCCGCGGGACGTAAGAAGTGTCAGTCGGATCGGCTAGTTGCTCCAAGGGCACGCGAGCCGCGACCGCCATCACAAAGAGAATGGCAAAGGCAGCGAAGATGGCCATTGTGTCTTTGAACACTTGCTCGGGATAGAACTTCTTTTTCGGAACCAGTTCGTCACCCGGGGCCGGCGCCACGCCGTGCTTCCGTACCAAATAGACGTGGACCGCGATCAGAAAGGCTGTCGCCGGCGGCAGCAGCAAGACATGCAACCCGAAGAAGCGCGCAAACGTGACCACTCCGATGCTTCCCTGGCCGCCCAGGAGCCGCGACAGATACGGCCCGAGCAGGGGGGCCTGCGAGGCAATGTTGGTTGCGACGACGGTGCCCCAATACGCGCGGTTATCCCACGGCAGCAAATAACCGGTCAATCCATAAGCCAAGGTCAGCAGCAACAGCACAACCCCCACCATCCAGGTGGCTTCCCGCGGCTTTTTGTAAGCGCCAAACAGAAAAACCTGGATCATATGGAGCACTACCACCGTGATCATCAGGCTGGCGCCCCAGTGGTGCAGACCACGCATCAGGCGGCCACCGGTCAACTCAGTGAGAATGTAGCGTAAGCTGTTGTAGGCATCTCCGGGCGTGGGAGCGTAGTTAAAAGCCAGCAGGGCGCCGCTAAACGACTGGACCAGGAACAGGAATAACGCCACACTGCCGAAAACTTGGTGCCATCCGCTCGAAGCCGGAATGTCCTCGTAAAGAAACTTACGGACCGCCGTGTGAACGCCGGTGCGATGGTCGAGCCAGTCGTTGATGCGGTTCCAGTGCGCTCTCACGCGCTCTGCTCCGGGGGGGTTTGCAAGCGTCCTAGCAGGAGAGTGGCGCCCTGCACTTTCGTTTCATACTGGTCGAGCGGACGAGGCGCCGGGCCGCCCAGAACCTTTCCTTCGATCGAAAACAGGGAATTGTGGCACGGACAGACGAATTCGTTCTTTGCTTCGTCCCAGTGGTATGCGCAACCCAAGTGGGTGCACTGAGGACCAAAGGCGGTGATCTGATTGTTGGGGGATTTGACCACCCAGGCCGAGTTTTGCTCGCTGACGACTTTCCAACCGTCCACGCGCATACGCCGAAAGGTCATTTCGACCGGAGTGCCGATTGGGATCTGGGCCATTTTGCCGACCTCAACCCACTCATTCTGCCGCCGCATCCTGGGCGGTACCAGCAGATAAATCAATGCCGGCAGGCCAAGAGCGGCCGTGATCAGTCCCCAAATTCCATAAATTGCGGCTACATAAAAGGTGCGTCGGGTGGGCGGCGGCATCGCCCCTGGCTCTGGCGGGGTCTCCACGGAGTCCATTGTATCGGAGACGCTTTCGAGAAGAATGCGCCTTTTGTAAAGGGTCTGCAAAATCGGGCAAAGCTAACGGAGCCGCGCCGTAACATCTCTTGTTTGAGGGGCCCGAAAGGGCTATCGCAATTCTTGGCTGTTCGAGGTGGCCGGTTCCCATGCGAGATTTTCGCGGATGACCAGGGTCTGGTCGGAATAGAAGGTACGGCCGGCACTGCTGTTGAAAGCCACCGGATCGGCATTAATGGCGTAGCCCTCCGGCGTGGCCGTGAGCGTGAATTTGTAACCGCTCTTCTCACCCACGGCGAGATCATTGCCGATCAGATCCGCAGCCGAGGGACTAGCGGCGCCTCTCGGTGGCGGCCCGAGTTCGGTCAGGGAAGCCGCATAACGGCCGTATTCGGAGCAGAACTCGACCTGTGCGGTGTGCAACGTGCGGATCGCCGCGATCGCCTGAGTCTCCTGGGAGTCATGCTGCCGCCCCAGTCTGGGCGGCGTCAACAGTCGAATGAGCATCACAAGGCTGAGAGCTAGGATCCCCCTCCGGACCCCGGGAACGGCGGCTTGAGGAAGGAGGCGGCGTATCACGTAACGTCTGCCAAGTCTCGCGGAGCTTGAAGCGCGCCTGAGACACGTCTTGCGCGGACGGCCCCCAAAAGGGCTATCGCAGTTCTTTGCTGTTCAAGGTGGCCGCTTCGGGTCCGTAATTTTCGCGGATGACTAGGGTCTGGTCGGAAAAGAAGGTACGGCTGCCACTGCTGTTGAAGGCCACCGGATTGGCATTAATGGCATAGCCCTCCGCCGTGGCCGTGAGCGTAAACTTGTAACCGCTCTTCTCACCCCCGCTGAGGTCATTGCCGATCAGATCCGCAGCCGAGGGATTAGCGGCGCCGCTCGGTGGCGGCCCGAGTTCCGTCAGGGAAGCCGCATAACGGCCGTACTGGGAGTAGAACTGCACCTGCGCGGTGTGCAACGTGCGGATCGCCGCGATCGCCGCAGTCTCCTGGGAGTACATGCGGGCCCGGCTCAGTTTCGGCAAGGCGATCGTAATGATGATTAAAATGATCGCTACTACGATCAGCAACTCGATCAGGGAAAAGCCACGGCGCTGTTTGAGATTCCACATACGTGCACTTACATCCTATGACGAATCAGGCCCCCGTGTCGTTGAGCAAGTCGAGCGATTGCGTCAAACGGTGAAACTCCTCGATGCGCCGCCGGAAAGCAGCCAACAAATTGAGCCGTAAGGCGTTAGCGCCGTCCGAAGGAGCCTGTTCCGGACGGTCGTGCACCTCCACGAAGATTCCATCGACCCCCGTTGCCACGGCGGCCCGCGCGAGCGGCTCGATGAATTCGGGTTGGCCGCCCGATTGAGCCCCTGCTCCTCCCGGCAGTTGCACGCTGTGGGTGGCATCGAAGACGACCGGCCACCCGGCGTCCCGCATGATCTTCAGACCGCGCATGTCGACCACCAGGTTGTTGTATCCGAAGCAAGAGCCGCGCTCGGTCAGGATCACCTGGCGGTTGCCCGTTGATGCCACTTTCTCGGCTGCGCGGTGAATGTCGTGAGGCGCCACGAACTGTCCCTTCTTGATGTTGACCATACGGCCGGTGCGCCCGGCCGCAATCAGCAGGTCGGTCTGGCGGCACAGGAAAGCGGGAATCTGCAGAATGTCGGCCACTTCCGCGGCCGGTTCGGCCTGCGCCGGCTCGTGAATGTCGGTCAGGATGGAAAAGCCTTGGGCTCGGACGCCGGCCAGGATGCGCAGCCCTTCGCGCAAGCCCGGTCCGCGATAGGAGTCGTTGCTCGTGCGATTGGCCTTGTCAAATGACGCTTTGAAGACAAAGTCGCCGAATACTTCGCGGAGGGTGCGCGCCAACTGGTAGACGTGTTGCTCGCTTTCGATGACGCACGGCCCGATGATCCAAACCAGAGGACGAGCCGCTGCAAGACGGCCGGAACGGTCAAGGGCACTGTACTCAATCGGCACGCGAGTATTGAGGCTCCACGCGGTCGCCGGCGGCCAAACGATGCTGGTAGGCCGCACCAATGAAGGCCTTGAAAAGCGGATGCGGCTCCATGGGTTTCGATTTGAACTCCGGGTGGAACTGGCAGCCCAGATACCAGGGGTGATCCGCGACCTCGCAGATCTCGACGTAGGTGCCGTCCGGTGTTTCCCCGGTGATACGCAGCCCGGCGGCCTTCAATCGGTCTTCATACTCGCGGTTGAACTCGTAGCGGTGGCGGTGGCGTTCGTTGATTTCGCGCTGGCCATAGGCCTGACACGCAAAGCTGTTTTCGGCCAAACGGCAGGGCCAGCCTCCCAACCGCATGGTGCCTCCAAGCTCATCGACGCCCTTCAGTTCGCGCAGCTTAAAAATCACACGATGCGGCGTGCCGGGGTTGAATTCGGTCGAATCGGCGTCGGCGAGACCGCAGACATTGCGCGCGTATTCGATCACCAGGGTCTGCATGCCGAGGCAGATGCCGAAATAGGGGACCTTCCGCTCACGCGCGTAACGAATGGCGTTCAGCATGCCGTCGATGCCCCGCCTGCCGAAACCCCCAGGAACCAGGATGCCGTCGTAGGCTTCCAGTTGGCGCTCCCAGCCTTCGCCGGTCACGCCCTCGGCCTCGATCCAATGTATGTTCACTTTGAGTTCATGGGCGAGGCCGCCGTGCAGCAGCGCCTCTTTCAGGCTCTTATAAGAATCCTCGTACTCGACGTATTTGCCGACCAGCCCGATGGTCACTAGGTCGCGCGGGTGCTCCATGCGGGCGAGCATGGCGTTCCAGCGGCTGAGATCGCGCGGCGGCGCATCCACGTGCAGCAGCCGCAGGATGATTTCGTCCACCCCCTCGCCGGCAAACATGGCGGGCACTTCGTAGACCGACTTCACGTCGCCAGCGGTCACGACGGCCTTCACGTCCACATCACAGAACAGGGCGATCTTCTCCTTCATCTCCTGGGGGATGAAGCGCTCGGCCCGGCAGAGCAGGATGTCCGGCTGGATACCGATCGCGCGCAGCTCTTTGACGCTGTGCTGCGTGGGCTTGGTCTTCAATTCCTGAGCGGCGGCGATCCAGGGGACCAGGGTCACGTGGACGAAGATACAATTCTCGCGTCCCTGTTCGTGACGCATCTGGCGGATCGCTTCCAGGAAGGGCAACGATTCGATGTCGCCCACGGTGCCGCCAATTTCGACGATCACCACATCGACGTCCTGCGCCACGCGCTCGATGGCCGCCTTGATCTCGTTGGTGACATGGGGAATCACCTGCACCGTCTTGCCGAGATAGTCGCCGCGGCGTTCACGGGCGATAATCTGCTCATAGATGCGTCCGGAGGTGAGGTTGTTGCGCTGGGTCAGCTTGGCGTGCGTGAAGCGCTCATAGTGGCCGAGGTCGAGGTCGGTTTCGGCGCCGTCGTCGGTTACGAAGACTTCGCCATGCTGAAACGGGCTCATGGTCCCGGGGTCCACGTTGAGGTAGGGATCGAACTTCTGGCAGGTCACAATCAGCCCGCGGCTTTCGAGCAGGCAGCCAATTGAAGCCGCGGCGATCCCTTTGCCGAGCGAGGAGACCACGCCGCCGGTGACGAAAATATACTTAGCCATTCGCCTTCACCCCCTGCATCATGGAAGCTTCAAAAAACCGGGAGACCCTCTCCAGGTCTTCCGGCGTGTCCACTCCGAGCGATTCGTACTCGGTCTCCACCACCCGGATCGGGTAGCCGTTTTCGAGTGCGCGGAGCTGCTCGAGCCGCTCGGCCTGCTCGAGAGGGCCCGCGCGCAGCGTGGGATACCCGAGCAGAAAATCGCGGCGGTAGACATACAGGCCGACATGCTTGTAATAGACAGGGGGAGCGGCCTGATCAGGTGCATATGGAACCGGACATCGGGAAAAATAGAGGGCGTTGCCGTCATGACCGGTGACCACCTTCACAACGTGGGGGTCGGAAATCTCGCGCGGATCCTCGATGCGCTTTTTCAGGGTGCCCATGAGGATCTGGACATCGTGGGCGAGCGGGAGGATGGCGGCGTCGATGGCGGCCGGGTCGACGAGCGGCTCGTCGGCCTGAATATTGACCACGAGCTCGGCGCCTTCGGCCGAAGCCACTTCGGCCGCGCGATCGGTTCCGGACGGGTGGTCGGCCCGTGTCATCCGGACGCGCGCGCCGAAGCTCCGTGCCGCTTCGTACACGCGCTCGTCATCGGTGGCGACAATCGTGCTCGTAAGATACCGGGCGAGCGACGCGCGCTCCCAGACATGCTGCAGCATGCTTTTGCCGGCGATGGGAATCAGGACTTTTCCGGGAAACCGTGTGGAGGCGTACCGCGCAGGAATCACCGCGAGGATTTTACGTGGCACAAAAGATCATACCATAAAAGCGCTATGTTAGACTTGAGAAAGAGAGTTTGGGAAGCACGATGCTCGCATCCCACCCGAAGCTGTGTTTGATTAGCGCCATTTTTGCATCGCTCCCCGGCGTGGTCTGGGCGGCGGATGTGGTGCCGGCCGATTCCAAGGTCGCCATCGAGCCGCGCGCCAAGCTGGAGCAGAACAAGGTCGCCCTACCGCACTCGAATATTCGCGTCGACACCACGCTCGTGCTGATCCCGGTCACGGTGACCGATCCGCTCAACCGCTTCGTGACCGGCCTGGAGAAGGAAAACTTCAAGCTATTCGAGGAAAAGAAGGAACAGGAGATCGTCTCGTTTACGAGCGAAGATGCGCCGCTGTCGATCGGCTTGGTGTTCGACTGCAGCGGCAGCATGGGCGGCAAGCTCGAGAAATCGCGCGAGGCGGCCGCCCAGTTTTTCAAAACCGCGAATCTCGAAGACGAATTTTTCCTGGTGCAGTTCAACGACACAGCCGACCTGGTGGAGCATTTCACCACCAGTCTGGAGGCGATCCAAAACCACCTCACGTTCACGCAGTCCAGGGGCCGGACGGCGCTGCTTGACGCGATCCTTCTGGCGCTCGACGAAATGAAAAAGGCCAAGAACCCGCGCAAGGCGCTGCTGGTGATCTCCGACGGCGGCGACAACACCAGCCGCTACACCGAGACCGAACTTAAAAATCGGGTCAAGGAAGCCGACGTCCAGATTTATGCGATTGGAATCTACGAACCGATCGGCGCGCGTTCGCGCACTCCGGAAGAGATGGCGGGGCCGGGACTGTTGACCGAAATCTCCGAGCAAACGGGGGGCCGGCAGTACCCCGTCAACAATGTGAACGAACTGCCGGATATAGCGGCGAAAATTGGGGTAGAACTCAGGCACCAGTACATGCTCGGCTATTCGCCCCAGAACGCGCAGCGTGACGGGAAGTACCGGCGGGTAGAGGTGAAGCTGATTCAGCCGAGGGGGCTGGGGCCTCTGCGTGCCTTCTGGAGACATGGCTATTATGCTCCACCTCAATAAACGCAAGGGCACAACCCTTTTTGCAGCGAGCCTGGCGGCCGGCCTCTCGCTGTGCGCCCAGACGGCGAAGCCGTCGGCTGCGTCCGGAAAGGCCGAACCGAGCGGTGCTGTTTTTCGCGCCGACACTCGCGTGGTCGATCTGCACGCCACCGTAGTCGACAAGAGCGGACATCTGGTTACGAACCTGCCGCGGGAAGCTTTTACAGTTTACGAGAACGGCGTGCAGCAGATGATCACGAACTTTAAGCGGGAAGATGTTCCGGTTTCGCTGGGGTTAATCGTGGACAACAGCGGGAGCATGCGGGACAAGCGGTCCAAAGTGGAGGCCGCCGCATTGACGCTAGTGAAGGATTCCAACCCGCAGGACGAGGTTTTCATCGTGAATTTCAACGACGAAGCCTTTAACGACCTCCCGCACGGAAAAGACTTCACCAGTGACATCAAGGAGATGGAGGAGGCGTTAACGCGGATCGATTCGCGCGGCGGCACCGCCATGCGGGACGCCATCCGAATGTCGATCGACCACCTCAAAGAGAAGGCGCACAAAGACAAGAAAGTCCTCGTGGTGGTTACCGACGGCAACGATAATAGCAGCCTCGTCAGTTTGGAAACCCTGGTGAAGTCTTCGCAGCAGAGCGGCGTGCTGATTTATTCGGTCGGCCTGCTGAGCGAGGAGGAGCGGCGGGAGGCGAAACGCGCGGAGCGCGCGCTGGCAGCACTGGCGGAAGCGACGGGCGGGGAGGCCTTCTTCCCCAAAGAGGTCTCTGAGGTGGAACGTATTGCGCACGTCGTGGCACGCAACATCCGAAACCAGTATTCGATCGTATACACGCCGGCCAACCAATCGATGGACGGCTCGTTCCGGCAAATCAGGGTAGTCGCGAAAGGTCCAGGGAGTCCGACGGTCCGCACGCGGAGCGGTTACTACGCTACGCCTGACCAGGCGAACTCGTCGGCCCACACGGCGCTGAATCCATGATATTTCTCGGACGGGGGCGCCCCACCCCTAAAAACGGTGTTTGGGGGGGGGTCTTGACCTCCGTTCTACTGGCGGGTGTGCCGCTGCGGGGCCAGCCGGTGAAGCCCCCGGCGCCCGAACCAGTCATAGACAGCGGCACGGTATTCCGTTCCGACACCCGGGTCGTGGACTTGCATGCGACCGTGATGGACTCGGGCGGGCACTTGGTCACCAACCTCCCCCGGCAGGCCTTCACAGTTTACGAGAACGGCGTGCAGCAGATGATCACGAACTTTAAGCGGGAAGATGCTCCGGTTTCCATGGGGTTAATCGTGGACAACAGCGGGAGCATGCGGGACAAGCGGTCCAAAGTGGAGGCCGCCGCATTGACGCTGGTGAAGGATTCCAACCCGCAGGACGAAGTCTTCGTCGTGAACTTCAATGACGAAGCGTACAAGGACCTCCCGCATGGCAAAGACTTCACCAGTGACATCAAAGAGATGGAAGAGGCGTTGAAGCGGATCGATTCGCGCGGCGGCACCGCCATGCGCGACGCCATCCGGTTTTCCATCGACCATCTCAAAGAGAAGGCGCACAGGGAAAAGAAAGTCCTCGTCGTGGTGACTGACGGCAACGATAACAGCAGCCTGGTCACCCTCGAGAACGTCGTGAGAGCCTCCCAGCAGAGTGGCGTTTTGATTTATCCGGTCGGGCTGTTGAGCGAAGAAGTGCCTGAGGAGGCCCGGCGGGCCCAACTGGCACTGGGAGCGCTGGCGGAGGCCACGGGCGGGGAAACCTTCTTTCCGAAGGAAGTGTCCGAAGTGGAACGCATCGCGCACACGGTGGCGCACAACATCCGCAATCAATATTCGATCGTGTACACGCCGGCCGACCAATCGATGGATGGCACTTTCCGCCAGATCAAAGTCACGGTCAATGCCCCGGGCAGCCTGACGGTCCGCTCGCGTAGCGGCTACTATGCCACACCCGACCAGGCCGTCCCGTCCACGCGCGCTCCCGCTCGCTAGTGTTTTATCTGCTGTGGCAGCTCACCCGCGGCTATCGCCTGTGGCCGTGGCGGAGCCCCTATCTGCGCTGGCGCATGGAGACCTATGGAGGCCTCGACGCCAACGACATCACCTTCACGCGGTTCTGGAATTTCGTGTGGACTGAGCGAAGGGAGTTGGTGCGGTACCTGCGCTGGGCCGGCCGGATGCGAAACCGGGCCCGGCAAAAACAAAACCCCGCCAGCCTCCGTTTGCGGAACTGACGGGGCTAAAGGCCGGTACGGTTACTTGGTCGCCGGTTTGGGGGCTGCTGCGTTCGTGGCCGCAGCCTGCTTTTTCGCCTTATGGCTCTTCTTCACGTGCTTGTTGGTGGTTTGCGCGGTGGCCTTGGGCGCGTTGCTGCCGGCCGCGGGAGTCGTGGACTGCGGAGCGCCGAAAATCATCGACGCGGTGGCAGCCAGAAACGCGACGGCAACTAAACTTTTCTTCATGGTTCGTTCCTCCTGGCGG
>JAGWQP010000010.1 GCA_028876805.1 Acidobacteriota bacterium
CTGGCGCCGGAACGGTCAGCCCCGCTCAGGCGCTCGATTTCAAAATGCGGGTCACCTTGCACACCTCCGGCGCGGTTTTGGCTGCGCTCGGGCAAAAGGGCGACACCAGCGTTCCCTTTATCATCGCGGGCACTTCCTCGAGTCCGGCGTTCCGGCCCGACGTGAAAGGAATCGCGCAGCAGAAGATCCAAAGCCTCACCGGCAACAGCGATCTCGGAAAAGCGGCCGGCGGTCTGTTGAAAAACCTGTTCGGCGGCAACAAGAAGGACGCGCCGGCGCAAAAATAGTCGGCCGACCCAGATCCTTTACTGGAAGACTCGAGTGCCGGCCAACGAGCGAGCCGTCGCTGCCTCGCGGAGCCGGGGAGTCGAACCTGGGAGGTAGGGCGTCGGCGCGCTATTCCCCATCCATTCGAGGCCGCTGCCTGTTCCACCAAGTGCTGGGGCATTTGAGCGGGCGCCGCCTCGTCGGGGCCGCAAGCGTCCCCGTCGAGAACCGCAATCTGAATCTCCTTTCAATCGCGCGACTCAGCCTTTGGCTACCAGCACCAGTCCCGACGGCAGCTCTTCTCCGAAGATCCGGCCGAGCGTCCGGTTGTCCTCTTCTTCACCTTCCAGGGATGCCAGCAGACGCTCGGCGTGGGGCGTCGTTGTGAGCGTCCGCTTGACGGTTTCGCGGACAGCGGGTGCCAGGTCGCGCGTTGGGTCCTCGGTGCGCCGTGCCAGCGAGGCCAGCGCCTCCCCGGCATTGGGCACCTTCAAAAGCGCCTCGACCCAGCGCGTGATCGTCGAGGGCGGGACGACCAGGTTGATCGGTCCATAAAAGAGTTGGCGCGCGCCGAGGCGCGACAGGCACCACAGCTCACTCTCTTTGAAGTCGCCAGCGTTCACTCGCTTGACGAGGGCCTCGCCCAGTTCCGTTTTGGTGCCGATCGGCAGCAGCTCCAGACTCGAGGCGGTGCGCCACATTTCGCGCAACAGCGATAGGTTGATGCGCTGCGGCTTCTTGCTGCCGCGCGGCAACAGGAATCCCGACAGGCGCTGGTAGATATCGGCCTGCTGGTTGCGGTTAAGCCCGCCGGCGACGCGGCCCCAGAAGATCCACCAATCGATTTCGCACTGGACTTGATTGCCATACGTCGGCCCGCTCGGGAACAGCCGTCGAGCCTGCTCGATGCGGAAATCATCTCCTGGATAGCCGAAGCCCGGACGCAAGCAAAAGCCGGACAAGTTCAGCCAGCGGACTTCATAGGCCGGGCTTTTCTTGCGTCCGTCGGCCGCTGCCAGCAACGAATCCGCCATCTGACGGATCGCGGAAAGCGGCCAGGAGTTCTTGCCAAGCCCCATGGTTTGTTCGAGCTTGGAGGGAACCTCTTCGGGAGCGATCGGTGATTTACCGGTCAGAGAAAAGGCCGCCGAGATCAGTTCCAGCGACGATTTCAACGCCTGTTCGCTCACCACAGCCGCGGCTTTGCGCTCCGCGGGCTGCTCGGCCGCGGCCTTGCGCAGCTGGAATTGCAGCCGCCAACGGTTGTCGCTGATCTTCGATTCACACCAGGTCTCGAGTGTTCCGATCTCGGTGAGCCGCGCGCCCAGCTTCACGGGGATAAGCCGCTCTTCGGTCTTTTTGCCGAATCTTATCACCGCGTGGAGCGGCGCATGCACGTGCAGGTCCGGATCGAGTGTGGAGAACTCAACGACGTTGCCGAGTCTGTCTTCCGAGCGCGTCAGAGAACTGTACAGCCGGAACGACACAGGCCGATTGGCCACTAGCTGCAATGCTTCGTTATCAATTTCGACTGCGGCGCCCTCCTCGGCTCCGCGCGGCACCAGACAGACCGCGGAGATTTGGCCATCGCGCGGCTCCCCGATACCGATGAAGTAGGTGCGCGGAAGCCCGCCTCGAACGAGCACGCCGCTGCCGGTCGACCGGACATAGGAATAGTACGCGGCGCCGCGCGCGACCGCTAGGTCTAACTCCGAGTTTTCAAGGATCTCCGGCCGGCGGCCATACCAGCGGCCCACGACGTCGGCCACGCGTGCCCGCAGAATCTCGGGAATGAAAAAGCCGCCATTGAACAGAATGGCGTCGGCGGTCTCGCCGGCGCCTTCCAAAAAGGCGTTCAGGTGCCGCGTGATCGCCGCATCGGAGACATACGGTAGGCCGAGCTCTCTGAACAAGCTGCGTTTTTCCTCCTTCGGCCCTTCCCCGCGCTCGGTGAATGGGAGAAAGCCTTCCAACGCCAGTTCGAGCGCTTCCTCGCGGAGGATTTCGCTCTTTAACGTTTTGCCGATCAGCGCTGATCCCGATCCAAGAACCGTGATCTCCACACTATTTCGCAACGGGTCGGTCAGCAAGACTTCCTTCGCCGCCGAGCACTGGCGTCTGAGGCCGCTGCGTTGGCGGATCGAAAGCTGCGCGCCCAGCTTGGCTTCGACCAGCCAGGCGAACGTCAGGTCCAGGTTGTCGCCTCCGAGCAGCAAGTGGTTTCCTACCGCAGTGCGGGTGAAGTTGACCAGGTCGCCGTCACGAGTGACGCGAATCAAGCTGAAGTCGCTGGTGCCGCCGCCGACATCGCACACTAGCACGATCTGCCCGTCGAACAGCTTCTTTCGCGACTGCGCCAGATTGTTGGCGATCCAGGAATAGAATGCAGCCGCCGGCTCTTCGAGCAAGCTAAGCCGCTCGATTCCCGCATCGTGCGCGGCCATGACCGTGAGCTCCCGGGCCTCTTCGTCAAAGGAAGCGGGAACCGTCAGTACGATGTCCTGGTCCGCCAGGGACGCGCCTTTGGCCTTGTCCCATTCCTCGCGAAATTTCGACAGATAGCGCGCCGAGACTTCGACCGGCGACAAGACTCGTCCTATTTCCTGCGAGTCCCACGGCAGAATCTTGGCCGTGCGGTCCACGTCCGGGTTGGAAAGCCAGGATTTGGCGGAATGGACCAACCGCGTGGGCACCAGCGCCCCTTGCTCGCGCGCATACACCCCCACCGGCTGGCCCTCCTCGAGAAACAGGAAGGAAGGCAGCGTGCGGCGCGCTTCCACTCGCCCGGCGGCCACGAGTTGAGGCGTCTCGAATATGCGGACCGGCGGAAAATCGCGATCCTCCGCCTCGCGCTCGTCAATATAGGCCAAGGCGGAATTGGTGGTGCCGAGGTCGATCCCGATCTTCATGCCACCACTACACGCTCCCGCACGTTGAACTCGAGTTTCCAGCGGCGGCGGTCGCCTGCCACGCACCATAGCTGGAACAGGCCGGTCTCGGTGATCACGGTCTCAAAAGAAACCGGCACCACCTCCGACGGTGCCACGCCAGCCGGCAGCGTCACTTCCATGGGGGACAGCTCTTCGAGTTCGCCGCGGATATCTTCTATGAGATCGCCGGGCTGATCGTTCTTGCGCGCCGCCGACGTAAAGAATCGGAATTCGGCGGGCTGGCCAACCACCACACCGAACTCACGGCCGGGAATCGACACCTGGGTGCCTTCCTCCATGCCAAACGGAACCACCGTGAGCGCTTTGACGAGGGCGGGGAATCCGGGCGCCGCGGGCATAGCGCTTTCGATCGCCACATAATACGTCCGTGGCACGCCGCCACGGATGCGCACGCCCCGGCCGCTCCGGGCCAGGCCATGATAAGCCGCGCCGCGCGCCACGGCGTGCGTGAGATCTTCGCCGCTCAGCGGTTTGACGGGCGCCACTCGCTCCGCGGCAAGCCAGCGGTTGAGCGCGCTCAGGAGGCGCTCCCGCACCAGGCCGGCCTTGAGGACCCCGCCATTGAACAATACATGAGAAGGGCAGGCGAGCCCGCTCGGTCCACGCCGGACCGAGCCGTGTTCCGAGATGGCCGCCGGCTGCCGCAGGAAGCGGGCCAGGTGCTTGGTAATGGCGGGATCGGCTGCGTAAGGAAGGCCGATCTCCTGCAGCCCGGCGCGTCGCTGGCGTTCGGGCATAGCGTCGCTTGCAACCTGCGGCAGAAACCCATCGCTCAAAATGCGATCGATGTCATCGCGGTGCAATGTGGCCTTGATACTGCCACCAACCACCCCACTGCCTTTGCCCAGAATGGTCACCGCTTGCTCGGTGACCACGGCGCCGGGCTCCAGCAGATTTTCTTTCGCGACGCGACAATTGTTCCACAGCGTCTGCAACTGCCGGGCGTCGATCGGCGTGCCCTTTTCCGCGAGGCGTTGCGAAACCGCGCCTGCCAAAGCCAAGTCAATATTGTCACCACCGAGCAGGATGTGCTCGCCCACGGCGACGCGCTCGAGCGCGAGTTCACCGCCACGCTCGGCGACTGCGATCAATGTGAAATCGGTCGTGCCGCCGCCGATGTCCACCACCAGGATAAGGTCGCCCACTCGGACGCGATCGCGCCAGTCCGGGTGGCGTTCAATCCAAGCGTAAAAGGCCGCCTGCGGCTCTTCGAGCAGGGTCAGATTTTGATAGCCGGCCTTCCCGGCCGCTTCCAGGGTCAACTCCCGCGCTACCGCGTCGAACGAAGCGGGAACCGTCACCAGCACCTGCTGAGCGGCAAACGGGGCCTCCGGCATCCGGAAATCCCAAGCCTGACGGATATGTTCCAGGTACCGGCGGCTCGCCTCCACCGGCGAAATCTTGTCGACCCCTTCCGGGGCACGAAACGGCACGAGCGGCGCGGTGCGGTCCACGCCCGAGTAGGAGAGCCACGACTTGGCCGAAGAAACCAGCCGGCCCGCATTCTCCGCGCCGCGCTTTTGCGCGAGTTCGCCCACCACGTACTCTTGCTCGAGGTTCCACGGCAGTGTTAGGGAGCCGGCCGGAAAGTCCGAGCTGCCGGGCAGATAGAGGAACGACGGCAGCAGGTCCTGTTCGCGCACTTCGCCCGGATTGGAGAGCTGCGGGATGGTCATCACCTGTACGTTCGCAGCAACGAAGGGATCCTCATCTTGGTGAATCTCGGTATACGCGAGCGCCGAGTTCGTGGTGCCGAGGTCGATTCCGATGACGTAGTTCGATTTCAACGCAGTTACTCGATTTCGATTTCCGCGGGAGCGAGAACCGTGACATCCTGTTTGGCCCCCAGCGCGGGTAGATCGATTTTGCCGGCTCGCCACCCTTTGTGACGCAGGACTCCGCCCGAGGGAGGCTTGGCCGGCACGTTGCCGATGAACCTGACCACGTTCGGATCCTTGGAAGGCGCCTGGGTGAAGGTGCCTTCGACGCCATCGATCACCGGCTGCAGGGTGATGTAACGGGCGATCGCGTCCCGACATTGGTCGTGCAGCTCCCGGACCGCTGCACCTACCTGGTCGTCGGAGTAAGAAGCGATGTCCTCCATGAGGAAATCAACCAGACGCGCATCGCGCTGCAGGATGCTGAGCATCTGCAAGGCCCCATCGGTGGTTCGGACGGCTGACGCTGGCGGCTCGGTCGCAGGTTTGGGAGCTGGCGGGGCGCCGGACGCGGAACGCCGTGTCAGCCCCAACGCCGCGATTAGGCTCGCGGAAAGCCGGCCTCGAAATAGCAGGCTGACGAAACAACGGAACGCGAGAGAAATACGACGCAAGGGAATGACTCCAAATATTCAGGATAGCGTGTCTCCAGCCGCATTCCCGGCTGGAGAGTCCCAGGCTAAGGAAGGATTCTGGGAGGTTGCTATCGCGACGCGCTCTTGCCCGTCGTGGACGGGTGCTTCAGCTCGCCATCGAGCACCGGTTTCAGCGCGGCAGCCGTAAGGGGCCCGTTGTAGCGCTGCCCGTTCACGAATAGCGTCGGCGTGGAATCAACCCCGATGTGCTCGCCGTCGGACATATCGCGCTCGACGGCGCGCTTGATCTCGGCCGAGTCCAGGTCAGCCTGGAACCGCTTCATGTCCAGGCCCATCGAAGCAGCCGAGGCCAGGATCCCCTTCCGCGACAGATAGCCCCTTTGGGCGAACAATGCGTCATACATCGGCCAGAATTTCCCCTGCTTCTGCGCCGCCAGAGAAGCGGCCGCCGCTAGGGGCGCCTGGGCGTGGCTGTCGAGAGGGAATTGCTTGAAGATCAATTTCACCTGGGAGGGGTAAGCTTTCAAAACCGCTTCAAGCTGCGGGGTGGCGGCGATGCAGAAAGGGCATTGAAAATCGGAGAACTCGACCAACGCGATACGCGCGCTAGCCGACCCGCGCACCGGCGCGTCGGCCACGGGAATTTTGACGGGCTCTTCGAGCACCTGGTTGTGCTCCTTCGGTCCTTTGCCAAAATCGGAAGCGGCAGCGGCGGCCCAGGCTTGGTCGGCGGTTTTTCCATGTCGGATGGCATCCACGATCACGCCCGCCATGCCCTTGCTATAGGAGCAACTCGGGTCCATGCTACGGCATTCCGCGATTTTCATGCCGCAGTGGCAGGAACACTCCTGCTGGCGCAGCAACTTAAGGGCAGCCGTCTTCTGCGCTGGCGTCAGGCCGGCGAAATCGACACCGGGAAATTCCGTGACCGTGGTCCAATCCTGAGCGAACAGCAACGCAGCGCCCACGACCAAAAACCCTGCCAGGTTCCGTGCGTGGATTGTCACAAATCCCTCCTGCTGCTGAGTGCCGCCCAAGGGCGGTGATGTCTTTTTATTATACCGCCGGGTCCTCAACACTCCCTCGTTTACGGATAACACCCCGATAGGGTCTGGCCTCAACGGATCAGGTCCTATGTTTGCTCAAACTGTTTCTTGCGGCTGTTTTTTGACGGATCCCTGGCTGAGGAGGCTCCGGGACGAGCTAAATTCCTCGATCGAGCGTCGCGCTTTGGGGAAGGGAACCGGCCGCTGAGAGCTCCCGAATGGTTCCCCGCTCGGACTCTTCCTCGTGGCACCGGGCACTCGGCTTGGCCTCCGGGCGTCCGCCAGAGACGTGGCCGGGCGTATGAGGGACGAATACGAAGCCCTGATCGCGGAGATTAAAGGTGAGCGCGTGGCGCGGGCCGTGGGGTGAACGAGAGCGGTTCAGAGCTGGCGCCGGATTGAGCGCCCGACGTCGGGTCAAGAGTGACCAGAGGTGGCGCCTCTCTAGCGTTGGAGTCCTGAAGAATTGAATCCCTCGATCTAGCAGGACCGTCCTTTGTCACAAGGGAGGAGTGCTTGTTTGGCCGATCGCTCGTGCAGGAAGAACCCCCTTCGGCAGCGAACGTAAAGACGCATGGTCCTGATGTGAATAGGGTTATTGAGGCCCCCAACGTCAATTGCAAGAAACGTGAAACGGGTGGCATCGACTGAATCCCGAACAGAGAGGAGGCAATCACATGTGTGATTATTCGTTGATGAGCATTCCAAACCGGCTGGCAAGAGAGGGCGAAGAGCTGCTCACTCACCGCTTCGAAACGGGCTGCCTAGGTTTGGCTTCACCGTCGGATTTGCAGCCCAACGCGAATCCACTCACGCCCGAGTCGCGGACGTTCTGGTCGATGGTAAAGGAATTCTTCATTCCCTTTGAGACGCCCGTGCCGGCTGTCTGCATCCCGCCAGGTGCGTCGCTGCGACTAATGGATATCTCGTCAAAGTTGCAACGAGAGCTCGCGATAGGCCCGGCTGAAGAGGTGACGTTCACCGAGCGTACGGCGGAAGAATTTAGTTACCGTGATGCGGTCCGGTTCTCCAATGGCCGCGAGATCCTATTGCAAGATCTCCGTGAGGGGCAACGCGTGCGTGTGCTCACGCTCGGTCAGGCAGACGAAAGTGACTTCGCCCGACCGGAAGAGTTCGTGCTCCGCCCGAGCAGGTGACTCATGACGCGTGGATCCAACTAAGAACTCTGGGCGACCTGGACTCGAGGGCTAGTGATGCTGGTTTCCCACCCCACGCCTGGTCGCCGGGCGCGGCGGTGGGAGCCACAGCCGAGCTTGAGCGATGCCGTAGAGGGTAACAGCAGGGTAGAAGTCAGCAACATTTGACATATTTTTAGACGCGCCTGAGGAGCGACAGGACTCTCCGCAGTAGTGTTGGGCCCTCTTGAGCAAGGAGGCAAAGATGACAACAACCACGGAAGCATTACCGAGGCGGGCTTCTCCATGGTCGATTCTGTTATCGATTCTGCTGATCATTTTCGGGTTTTTGGCCATCACCTTTCCATTTTTCACGTCAATCGGAACCGGCCAAGTGGTAGGATGGCTGCTCTTGATCGGCGGGCTGGTGCAATTTGTCCACGCCTTTCAATCCACAGGCATCGGCCACATTGTATGGAAGCTGCTGATCGCAGCTCTCTATTTCGTGGCGGGAGCCTATTTGCTCAGTCATCCGGTTTTGGGCCTTGCCGCATTGACTCTCGCGCTCGCAGCATTCTTCTTCGCAAAAAGCATGGTAGACGTGGCAGCTTATTTCTCAACGCGCAAGAGTGGCGTTTCAGGGTGGATCCTGGTGGACGGTATCGTCACGCTGTTGCTCAGTTTGATGATCTGGAGTCAATGGCCCGCCGGGTCTCTATGGGTTGCAGGTACGCTGGTTGGCATCGGCATGGTGTGGACGGGAGTCACTCGACTGATGATGGCCTTGGCCTTTCGCAACGACTACAGAGATAAGGGTGAGGGCTCGTCTGAGGGGCGCCGCGCCGCGTAACCTCCGCCACCCCATAGTAAGGAAAGTGCTCGACACTGAAATCGAAAAAACAAGTGTTCGTCAGCTGGGGGTTCGCAAATCCATACTGAAAATGCAACTAAGGCACACGCCGATGAGAGAGACGGGTTCACACTGGTTGGGGGAGTGTCCGCTCCACGACCCGGAATTGTAAGCGGGAAAATAGCTCGGGCTTTTCAGATCTGTATGCGCTCTAACCGTCCTGCACGATAGGTTGACGCTGTCGACCTGAACACCGGCCAGCGCAGGCGGCACTACCAACTGGTGCATTATCCCATCTGGAAACGATATCTCGTCGGCCGCGGTCCTCGCCGGCGTAACCGTTGACGGCCGTCCAGTGAAATGAAACCCGTGGCTTGAGCCGAGCAAAAGCAAGGTTTTCTTTATGTCTTCGACCGTGTCAAGAACGGTGTGGCCCATCGGACCCTCCACGTTGCTAGAAACGGGCAGGCATTGCTCTGATGGCCGTCGCCTGCACGGTGCGGCCAGTCGCGTGGCGGTGGGAGCTGCGGGGTGGGGCAGCCGTGGCGACCAGCGACGCCGCTCGACCAATCGCCGGAGCGGAGCTCGTCACGGCGGCTGCGCTCCGACCAATTCCTACTGATCGACTCCCTCGAGACCCCAGCGAGCAGGATTGGTGAGCCGGAAACATTCGACCGCAATCTCCCAGTCTTCCTGGGTATGTATCACCAGGACGCGGACCGCCGACTCGTTGGCAGCGACATCGACGTCCGTCGGCGTGTCGGCATTCTTCTCGGGATCGAGCTTGAGCCCCAGAAACTCCCAGCCGGAACACACGGCGGCGCGGACCGCGGAAGAGTTTTCCCCGATTCCGGCCGTGAACACCAAGGCGTCAAGTCCCCGCAGGCTGGCGATCATCGAGCCGACCAGCGCGCGGAGGCGATGGACAAAGGCGTCAAAAGCCAGGCGGGCCCGCGGGTTGCCCTGGGCGCTCGCGGCGAGCACCTGCCTCATATCGGCGGACACGCCGGAAATCCCTTTAAGCCCCGATTCGCGGTTGAGGAGTTGGTCGAGCTGGTCGCCGGTGTAATGGCAGTTCTTGACGAGATGAATCAGAATTCCCGGGTCGACCGCGCCCGAACGCGTGTTCATGATCAATCCGTCCAGGGGAGTGAACCCCATCGTGGTGTCGACGCTCTGCCCCCGGCTGACTGCGGCCAGCGAGCAGCCTCCTCCCAGGTGACAGGTCACCAGGCGCAGCGTCTTCAGATCCTTGCCCAGCAATTGCGCGGCACGCCTTGAGACGTACTGATGGCTGATGCCGTGAAACCCGTAGCGGCGGATGCCCTTGTCCAACCATTCGTGGGGCCCGCCGTAGACGTAGGCCTCGGGGGGAAGCGTGGAATGAAAAGCGGTATCAAATACCGCGACTTGGGGGACGGCGCGACCGAGGATCCATTCCATCGCTTCGATAACGCTCCACTCGATGGGATTATGCTCCGGAGCGAAGACTCGTAACCGGTCGATCTCCTCCGCCACTTCGGCAGTGATGAGAGTGCTGTCCCTCAGTTTTTCGCCGCCGTGTACGACGCGATGGCCTACCGCGTCGATCCGGCTTCGATCCTCAATAACGCGGGTCTCGCCCCTCCACATCGTTTCGATAGCCGGCACGAACTCCCCACGCAGCCGGTTGACGGGCACCTCGCGGTCAAGGGGCGCGCCCGATTTGGTGCGGATCCGTATTCCCGCCGGGCCATCCCGACTCGCCCAGTCCGCCCGGAGATCCCAGAGGGGCTCGACGGGATCGCTCGGGATCGGTGCCGCTAATCCGTACAAGCGGCCTTTGAGGCTGCTTGAGCCGACATTAAGAACGAGTATATTCATAGGGCAAAGCCGCCGAGAGCACTACTCTATATGATGCTTTTCTATATGATGCTTGGCCGCACTTCAGCCTCGTGATACCGCCTGTTTCGGCTACAAGCGGGACGCTCATGGGTCGTCAGCTGTGCCTTATTGGCCGATTGTCTGTGCTTCGAGGGAAGCCACCTTACCGAGAGGGCGCCGATGCCGCTCGGCTTGACGAATTTGGACGCCAGGAAAGTCTCGACGAGATCCCAGGCTACGGCCGATCCTACGGTCCTGCCGCCCATACACACAATGTTCATGTGGTCCCTCGACACCCCGCCGGGCCGAGAAGCGGCCGTGGATCAGACCGGCGCTCGCCCGAAACTTTGCTGGCACAAGCCGACGCGCCCACGCCGCTTCCAGAGATCGCGACGCCGCGTTCTACCTTCGCGCCGGCTACTGCCCGAGCCAGCGGAATGACGAAGTCGGGATAGTCGTCGCCGCGGATCAGCGCAACAGCCCCGGAGTCAGCTACCTCGTGCCCCGCTATAACGTGCATCAGCTACCGGACGCGCGACATTGCTCAGGGAACGGGGAAGCGCTGGATTGTTATCCTCACTCAAGGCCGCCCATCCTTGGAGTTGAGCGCGTTGTTAACGATCTCCTGGGCTTCGCTTACGATGGCGTCCAGGTGGGCCTGGTCCCTGAAGCTCTCCGCGTAGATCTTGTAGATGTCCTCCGTGCCGGACGGCCGGGCCGCAAACCAGCCGGTCGCGGCCACGACTTTCAAGCCACCGATCGGAGCGTTGTTACCTGGAGCGCGGGTTAGCTTGGCGATGATCCGCTCGCCGGCCAGGTTCGATTCCCTGACGGCATCGGGCGACAGTCTCTCCAACCGCGATCTCTGGTCGGGCGTCGCCGGCGCATCGATGCGCGTATAGTACGGCGTGCCGAACTCCGCAGCCATCTCGAGGTAGTGTTGGCCCGGGTCTTTTCCGGTAACGGCGGTGATTTCGGCGGCAAGCAGGTCCATAATGGGGCCGTCCTTATCCGTGGTCCAAACCGTGCCGTCGAACCGTAGGAAGCTTGCAC
>JAGWQP010000131.1 GCA_028876805.1 Acidobacteriota bacterium
AATCCACTTCCGCTCGACCAGATAGGCTGCCGCAGCAAAGAATGGCCCACAAGGCAAGTGTCTTCGTTCGCCTCATGTCGATCAGAATAAGGAAATTCTTCGGACCAAGTCGAGTTCGGAATGAGACCGCGTTTC
Organism: Acidobacteriota bacterium; assembly: GCA_028876805.1. Taxonomy (GTDB): domain Bacteria; phylum Acidobacteriota; class Terriglobia; order Bryobacterales; family Bryobacteraceae; genus PSRJ01. The sequence continues at coordinate 136 of JAGWQP010000131.1, forward strand.
CACAGACTACGCCGTGCTGGTCCGACTACTTTCCGGAACCTAAGGACATATCGGGGAGGGCAACGTAGATTGCGTGTCTAGACTCGCTTGCCAAGGCCCGCTCCGACGGCTACGGCTAATGCACGCAGGCTCCTCTCTCTCTGTTCCGCTCCAAGCTTCGTGGCAAACTGAGATGAGCTATGGAGAAAGACGTCAAGAAGGGGAATCAAGGCCCGCAGGCCGATGCCACCTCTGCCGCCACCGTGGCCATCGTGTCCCGCGCTTTCTCTTCGTCCACAGCCGAAGAAGGCCGGTTCGTGCCGGGCACGCTGCTCGCAGGCCGGTATCGCATCATCGCGCTGCTGGGCCGTGGCGGCATGGGCGAAGTCTACCGTGCTACCGACCTCACCTTAGGCCAATCCGTCGCGCTGAAATTCCTGCCCGAGGAGGCCGCCCGCGACCAGCGCCTGCTAGAGCGCTTCCACGGCGAAGTCCGTGTCGCGCGCCAGATCTCTCATCCGAACATCTGCCGGGTCTACGACATCGGCGAAGCCGAAGGCGCGCCCTTCATATCCATGGAGTATGTGGATGGCGAGGACCTGGCTTCTCTGTTGACCCGGATCGGACGCCTGCCCGCCGACAAGGCCGTTGAGATCGCCCGCAAAATCTGCGCCGGGCTGGCCGCCGCGCACGATCGAGGAATCGTCCACCGCGACCTCAAGCCGCACAACATCATGCTCAACAAGCGCGGCGAGGTGATCATCATGGATTTCGGCCTTTCCGCGATCGCCGGCCAGCTTTCACCCTCCGACGCGTGCAGCGGTACGCCTGCCTACATGGCGCCCGAGCAGCTTAAAGGCGCCGAGGTTACTACCCGCAGCGATATTTATGCGCTAGGCCTGGTGCTCTATGAATTGTTCACCGGCAAGCGCCCCTTCGAGGCGAAGACGGTCCGCCAGATGCTCGACCTCCAGGAGGCCGCACAACTCACCAGCATGACCTCCGTGGCGGCGGATATCGACCCGGCGGTTGAGAAGGCGGTCCGCCGCTGCCTCGATCCCGACTCCGCCAGGCGGCCTGCCAGCGCGCTTTCGGTGGCGGCAGCGCTGCCAGGCGGAGATCCTCTGGCGGTTGCGCTGGCTGCCGGCGAAACTCCTTCGCCCGAGTTGGTTGCAGCCGCCGGTGAAACCGAGGGGATGGCCCGCCGCTACTCCGTCCCCCTGCTAATCGTGGTGGTGGCCTCCCTGTTCAGCGTCATGATCTGGCGCCAGCGTACCGACGCCATGATGCGGACGACGCTCGATCTACCGCCCCAAGCGCTGGCCGCCAAGGCGCGCGAGATTGCCTCCGCATTTGGCTATATGCGCCGGCCCGCGGACTTCCACCTTAGCCTCGAAGGCCGCGACAGCTACGTTGAGTACCTGAATCACCTGCCCGAGCCAAGAAAATGGACTGAATGGCTGGCGGTCGAAGCGCCCCTCGCCGCCAACTATCGGGAAAGCCCCATCCCTCTGGTCGCCCATCCGGACGGTCGCGTTTCAGATAACAACCCGCCTATGACAGCTCAGGGTATGCTCCGTGTCCAGCTCGACGGCTATGGGCATCTGCTGGAGTTCAATGCGGTCCCCTATGAATTAACCGCCGAACTGAAGGAGCCCATCCAGCCGCAGGCGGTCTTTCGGGCCGCCGGCCTGGATTTCGCAACGTTCACCGAAACCACGCCGCAGGAACTGCCGACGAGCCCCGCCGACCAACTACGCGCGTGGAATGGTCCTCATCCGGTGATCCCCAAAACCAAAGTGGTGGTCGAGCTCGCCACCTGGCGAGGGCGCGTCACCCGCGCCCGCTTGGCGCCGGCGTGGTCTAAGCCCAACCCGAAGCCGCAGAGCCAAGTCTCCTTATCGACGCAATTTCGCGACATCTACGCCGACGTGCTGACGGTGATCGTGCTGCTGTTTGCCGTTTACTTCGGACGCCGCAACTGGAAGCTGGGTCGCGTGGATCGAAAAGGCGCCCTTCGGATCGCGGCGGCGCGCTTCCTGCTCGCGGTGATCGCCTGGATTGGTGACGTTCACGCAGTCCCGAACGATTCGATGATCGGGCTGGCCCAGGGCGCCATCGCCGATGGGTTGCTGTCTGCCGCGATCATCTGGCTCCTCTACCTCGCGCTGGAGCCGGCCGTCCGCGCCCGCTGGCCGCACTCCATCGTCACCTGGAACCGCCTTTTGGCCGGCCGCTGGCTCG
>JAGWQP010000132.1 GCA_028876805.1 Acidobacteriota bacterium
CGCTCGGCGAAACCGAGATCAGCGCGCTCGCCCACAGCTATTCAGAACAGCCGTCCGGCACGTTGTTCGTGATCGAGGGCAGCACCGGTCACCTGGAAGTTTCACTCGGCCAGGAATCCGCCGCGGCGGCCATCGGATGCCAAACCGGCGCGACCGTGGAACTTCGGGTTCTCTAAGCCTTTCTAGCCCACCGGATGCTTGGCGGCTACGGGGAACTCTATGGCCTTGAGAACGCGTTCGAGGTCGGCTTCCTGCACGGGTTTAGAGACCACGAAGCGCCCGTCGCCTGCAAAATCGGCGGATAATTCAGTATCGCAGCCATCGGACAGGAGAATGAAGCCGTCGACGCGAGAATGCATGCGTTCGGAGAGCTCCACCCAGTTCAAACCGGGAGCATGCACGGAACAGAAAGCCGCGTCAAAGCGCATGCGGTCCGCCAGTTCGAGGCCCTTGTCGGCGTTTTCGACGGGCACCACGCGAAAGCCGCGCGCGACGAGCAGGGCGAGCAACTGCCGCTGCGCGGCATCCTCCGGTTCAATCACCAGTGCGGTCATTGGGTGTGCCGACTCGCGTGGCGGCGCGGGCGCGACCGCCCCCAGACGCTCTTTGGCAGTGACCGGCAGTTCGACTTCGAAGGTGGGCTCGGCATTGTCCTTCTCGATGAGCCGGACTTCCCCACCGTGACCGGTAACCACGCCGCGGGTGACGCCCAGCACGGCGGCAGTCTCCTGGGGAGTTCGGGCGTCAGGCGGCGCCGTAAATGCCACTTCCACGAGCAGACGCTTGGCGAGGACGCCGGTACGGATAGTGAGCGTCTTCTGCTCGGCCCGGGCGAGCGACTGCTCGGCGTGTATCAATAGGGTGAGAAATGCTTGTTCGAGCTGACCATACGAACCCAGCACGAACACCGGCTCGCGCAGCGTTAGATCACGTACTCGGATGCCCGACGCCTTCCAATCACGCTCGCGAAATTCGATCAAATTCCGCAGCAGCATGCTGATGTCCACGGGTCGCGCTTCCACCTGTTCGGTGGCGCCGAACGAGACCAGTCGCGCGACAATCGCGGACGCTTTGTGAGACTCGGCCGCAATCGCCGAGAGCTCGCGTTCGGCCGGGGTGGCCTGTCCTTTGTCGACCGCGCGGCCTGCCAGCTCCGAAATCGAGGCTAGCGGCGCCTGCAGCTCGTTGACCACGCCGGAAATCAGGCGGCCGACCGCGGCCAGCTTTTCGGTGCGGAATAACTGCTCTTGCACAGAACGCTGGTCGAGCAGCCGAATCGCCACTCCAATCTGGTTGCCCAGATGCTGGGCCAGCGCCTGTTCATCGCCGGTAAAATCGCGGACTCGGTCATCCTGGTCCAGCTCCAGAACACCGAGCACCTCGCCTTGCGACAGCATCGGAACGAACAGCAGCGACTTGGGCGAGCCCATGGGCTCACCCGAGGCGATGGGGAATGGGCTACGCTCGACATCGGGAATCACCAGCAAGGTGCGGTAATGAAAGCAGGCCACAGCGCCAGCTCGTGTCCCGCCGGGCGGCGAAGACAGCGAGATCGACAGGGCCGCTTGGCCTTCGTGAACCACTGCATCGAGGGCCTTGGTGCCCCGATTGAAAACGTAGAAGTGCACGCGCGTTACCCCGAGAATACCGGGCAAAGCCTTTGTCGTCTGATCGAGGATCGTGTCCAGCGACGAGGCGCCGAGGATCTCTTCTCCCAGCTGGAAGACCCGGCGCAGCCGTTCGCGCTGCCCGCGAAGCCTCCGTTCCCGGCTCCACAGGATCAAACCGATCAGCAGCGCCACACCGACACCGCTCGTTACAGCCAGCGGGGGCACCACCCAACGCCTCTCCAGCGCCACGATGTCGTTCGGGTTGCCGGCCAGCAGTTCGAACCAGCGATCGTGCGGCGGCACCGGACGATACTGAAAGGCCACCCCTTTGGCCTGGATCGTATCGCCAAGCCGCACGCCGGACGGTTCCGCAGATGGAACGTCGGAGGCGTGCGGGATGAAGAGCTTGTAGTTACCCGCCTTGGCGGAAACGAGTAGGTAGGCCCCAGCCGTGGTGTCTCCGAGTTCGACCAACTGGCCTTTGGTGCGGACGAATTGGGCGGGATGATGAAATCCCATTAGCTCGTCGACAGGCACTGGCTCCGGAGAAGGAGCCGGCTTGTTTCCGAGACGCCGGATGCGCGCCGCGGCGACGACAACCATGCCGGCGCGGGAAGAAATTGGGCCTTGATCCTGGATTTCATCTCCCGGTTGATAGTTGCCAATATCCCGGTCGCCCTCGCGCACTTCGATCGCCGGGCCGTGTCGGTCCTGTTCGAATGCCAGTAGGGTATAACCCGGGAAGCGGAACGGACGCGCCGAGACTACGCCTGCGACCAGCACGGTGTGGCCCGCGTAAGCCGGGCTGAAGTCCGGGGCTCTCCGTTGGTTTACTTGTTCCGGGGTTAGCCCGACCCGCGCTTGCGCCGGGAAAAAGAAACACGCCGCCAGCGCGCACGTAGACGAGACCATGCCGCCTATTGGGCTTTGAACCATCACTGCCGATTCCCGAATACTCGATGATCGCGGGTTCCGGCTTTCCTGGCAAGTTGTTCGGGGTGATCGAGCCGCATAACTCGCCGGGCTCCTCACTTGTCATTGTATCCGATCGCTGACTATGAACTCTCGCGTTCGAGGTTGGCCTGGAGCCAGTCCAGGTAATTGGCGGCGCCGGCAACGACCGGCAACGCTAGCGCCTCTGCCACTTCGTAGGAGTGTTCCTTTTCGAGGGCGACCAGCAAGTCGGCTATTCGTTCACGCGACGATTTCATTAGCAACAGGTACTCCTCGGCGGATTCGATCGCACCCTTCCAACGGTAATAGCTTCGAACACCCGGGACCACATTGACGCACGCCGCCAGCCGTTGTTCGACCAGAGAACGCGCAAGTCTTTGGGCTTCGTCTTCAGAAGCACACGTGCTCAGCACCACAATCTTGTCGGTCATGAAAAAAAACTACGGAGCAAATCGCGCTAGCAATGCTACCATTATTTCGCAGGCGTCACAACGCATGAGACGGTTGTCCGTCCGGTCCAACTACGTGCTGGCCTTCCTGGTGGCGGCGAGTTATGCGTTTTTTGCGTTGCGCGTGCCTCGGGGTGTCAAGGGCCTGTCCGAGAGGCGTCAACAGATCGAACAGCTGGAGAAACGCAATGCCCTCCTCGAGCAAGAGATCGAGCGCAAGCAAGAACACGTCCGCCGCTTGAGCAGCAACCCGGGCGAGCAGGAACTGGAGATTCGGCAGCGACTCAAGCTCGTGCATCCCGGCGACAAAGTCTATATCCTGTCGAAATAAGGCGCCTCGGGCCGGGAGCTGCCTAGAGGCTGAGCACGGCCGCCCCCCGGATGGCGTCGTTTTTGAGGGCGTTCAGTGCCGCATTGGCTTCGTCCAGGCCGAACTCGCGCACCTCGGTGTGGATGGGAATCTCGGCCGCGATCCGCAGAAAGTCCTCACCGTCACGCCGAGTATTGTTGGCGACACTGCGAATGACGCGTTCGTGGTAGAGCAGAGCGTAGTCGATGGCCGGGATGGGGCTCATGTGGATGCCCCCGAGTGCCACCGTGCCGCCGCGCTTGAGCACGCGCAAAGCTGCGACCACCAGTTCACCGGCCGGAGCGAAGATCAGGGCAGCGTCGAGTGGGGCGGGCGGGTTTTGGTCCGAACCGCCAGCCCAGACGGCGCCTAGATCCAGCGCCAGTTGCCGGTGCCGTGGGTCCCGCGTAACTGCATAAACGTCGATCTGCCAGTGGCGGGCCACTTGGATGGCAACGTGAGCGGCCGCTCCGAAACCGTACATCCCGAGCCGGCCTCCCGGCTGGATGCCGGAGACCCGCAGGGTACGGAACCCGATAATGCCGGCGCATAGCAGTGGCGCCACGTGAAGGTCGCTGAAACCTTCGGGAAGGGCGTAGGCGAACTCGTCCGGGCAAAGCGCATACTCGGCATATCCTCCGTGTTCGGTCCAGCCGGTGAAGGAGGCGCGTTCGCAAAGATTCTCGCGTTCGCTGACACAGTACTCGCACGCTCCACACGTCTGGTACAGCCACGGAATGCCCACTCGTGCGCCCGGCTGAAACCGCCCCGCATCCGGCCCGCACTGTTCCACGGTACCCACCACCTGGTGGCCGGGGACCAGTGGACTCTTCCGCGTCGGCAACTCTCCTTCAACCACATGCAGGTCGGTGCGGCAGACCCCGCACACGCGAACCCGGACCAGCACCTGCTTTCCGTGGGGCTTCGGTACGGGCAATTCGGTGAGACGCAGCGGGTTGGATTCAACCGGTGCGGGCGCCGGCAAAATGCAGGCCTTCATGTTTGTATTCTCGCGCCTTCGGTTGGCTGCTATGGTAGAAGTATTATCCTTTCGTGTATGGCCAAACGGATCATGGTGGCGGTCGTGGGCGCCGGAATCGGCTCGTTGGTCGGTCTGCTGATTTCCTCTTTGGGCGCCGGAAACCCGGCCTTGATTATCGGGGGGCTCGGCGGAGCCGCCATTCCGCTTCTGGTCCTGGGTCCGCCGGGGCGGTGAGGCCGGGGTCCCGAAGGAGGTGTTGTGGCGTTTTGTTCAAAATGCGGAGCCGCGGTCGAGGGACGTTTTTGCGCGCAATGTGGAAGTCCGGTGACGCCGGCGGCGGAGGCGGGCCCGGCCGCGGTTCCCACACCTCTGCCGGCCGCGGCAGGGCTCACCGATAATGTGGCCGGTGCGCTGTGTTACGCGTTGCTGTTGATCACCGGGGTTCTTTTCCTGGTGATGGCCCCCTACAATCAGAACCGGGCCGTTCGGTTTCACGCTTTACAGTCCATTCTGCTTCACGTCGCCATGATCCTGGCTTGGTACGCGTGTGTGGTCGTGCTGAACGTCATCCACCTTGGTTTCTTGTTGTTTCCCCTCTTTCTGGCGTGCGTGGCGCTGTGGCTGTACATGATGATTTCCACGTACCAAGGCAAGACCGTGGTACTGCCCGTCATCGGCCCTTTCGCTCAGCAACAGGCAGGAAAGTGAAGCTGCTTTCGCGAGGTCTGGTGGCCGCCGCCTCCGCCGTGTCGCTGGCGGCGGCCCAACCACCCCGAGTCCGCGGAATCAACCTGTACGGGCTCCACAAAGTGACGGCGGAGCGGATTCTGCGCGCCACGAAGTTACACGTCGGAGACGCGCTACCGGGCTCAAAGGGAGACCTGGAGGACGCGGTGTCCGAAATACCCGGCGTGGTTCAGGCGCGGGTGGAAGCCGTCTGTTGCGAGGGCCCGGATGTCATCGTGTTTATCGGAATTGAGGAACGCGGCGGTCCGCACGTCGGCTTCCGCTCCGATCCGTCCGGAGGAGCCGCGCTTCCAGACCCGCTCGCGGCGGCGTATCGCGAATACGCAGGGGCCGTCGAGCGCGCCGCCAGTGGAAAGCCCGCTGTGGATACGCGCGACTGGCGCCAGCAGTTCGCGTCCTTCGCCGAGGAGCATCCCGTCGAACTACGGGAGGTGCTCCGCGAGGCGGCCGAACCCGAGCAACGAGCCATCGCGGCGGCGTTTATGGGATTCGCGCCCAGGAAACAAGATGTGGTGGACGACCTTCAATATGCCATGCAGGATCCGGATGAGCTGGTGCGCGATCGTGTGCTCGACTCATTGAATGTGGTCGCCTTGCTGGCGGCGAAGCGGCCGCAACTCGGTCTCCGTGTTTCACCCACCTGGCTGATCGAGCTTCTGAACTCAGTCGTTCTCAACGATCGGTTGCAAGCCGTTGATGTCTTGATCACTCTGACCGATCAGGGCAACCGCGCGGTCCTCGACCAGATGCGGGACCGGGCCTTGCCGTCGCTGGTCGAAATGGCGCGCTGGGAGACGCTGCGCTACGCACTACCTCCGTTTCTGCTGGTCGGCCGTCTCGCTGGCCTCCAGGACGAACAAGTCCAGCGCCGCTGGTCGGCGGGCGAGCGCGAACCGGTCATCGCCAAGGCGCTCAGCCATCCGTCAGCGAAAGGGCGGACGCACTGACCGACGTCGAGACCGCTCACCCGGGGAAGCGACGGCAAACGAATCCTATCAATCGCGCGTGCCCCGATGCCGCGAAGCGGGCCGCTCGACGAGACCGCCAGAGTCCCCCGTTGACGTCCTCCGGGTTTTTCCCAGGGGCTCGGCTGGCGCTTTATTTCAACTCATTGCGGAAGATCACGCCGCCTTTCATGACGAACTTGATCCGTTCGGTCTCCGTGATGTCCACGAGCGGGTCACCGGCGACCGCAACCAGGTCGGCGAATTTCCCCTTTTCGATGCTCCCCACTTGCTTGGCCAGCTCGAAGTTCAGACCTTCGGCGGCGTTGCTGGTGGCCATGCGCAGCGCCTCGGCCGGAGTCATGCCCCATTTCACAAAGTAAGCGAATTGGAAAGCCTGCATGCCATGCCCCACGGTGTAAGCGCCGCTGCCGAAGACTTCCTCGATGCCGGCGGCCACGAGGCGCTTGAAACTCTTCTCGGTCAACTGGAAGCGGGTGGTGCGGCCGCCGCTGGCCTTTAGGTCACGCGCCTCCAGGTCGCCGATCAAATCCCAAAGGGTCTGGATGACCGGCCGCGGTTTGCCATCCGCCTGCGGCTGCTTCAACAGCCGCAGGGTCTCGTCGTCGAGCCCCTCGGCGCCCGTGACGCCGACGATCACGTGCATCGGCAAGTCGACTCCCGCCGCTAGGCAGTTGCGGAGGCCTTCGCCGCCATAGGCGTGGCAGGCCACTTTCAAGCCGCGGCGATGCGCCTCGTCCACGATGGCTTGGTTCTCTTCGAGCGTGAGCGATGGCACGTTGATCATCTTGCCGTCGGGCGTGAAGGCGCCCGAGCCGGCGGGCACCGGGTATCCGCCGCCTTCGTAGTCTTCGGTCTCGTAGACTTTAATCCAATCGACGCCGTAGTGCGAGCGCTCACGCACGGCCGCCCGCGCCAGCCACGGTGAATTGATGTTCCCCGTGTTCTGAAAATTGTTGCTTCCCGGTCCCAGCCCGAACGGGATCACCACCGAAGGAGCCGCGTAGTAAGTCGCGCCGCGCGGGTTGAGCTGCGGCCCAGACACCTGCAGCCGAGGCCCCGGGACCAGCCCTTTGTTGATGGCGTCGCGCAGTTCCACCGTCGCGTAGCTAAATCCCGAGCCCATGTCCTGCAGAGTGGTGAAACCGGCGTGTAAGTCCTTGAGCGCGTAATTCAG
>JAGWQP010000133.1 GCA_028876805.1 Acidobacteriota bacterium
AGCGCGCTAGCCAGGCTGCGCCACGGCCCGAAAATATCTATTTTACACAGTTCCGTCAACCAGCATTCTGCGAGCCGCCTCCAGTTCGCTGCGTGCGTGCGCGTCGCCGGTTCGGCGGCTTGCCTCAATCCCATCCCGATACAGCACGCCCGCCTCCTCGACGCGACCCAGCCGCTCGAGCGTCTGGCCTCCGTGAAAATATGCGGCCACGTAGTCCGGATTGGCTGCGATCAACGCCCGAAATTCGCCGATCGCTGCCTCCAGGTCTCCCGCATTGCGGTGTTCCATCGCGAGACCGTATCGCAAGAAGCTGTCTTGCGGATTCCGCTCTACCATCTCTTTGAGCATCTCTAGGCGGTTGGTAGCCATGTCCCGTGTTACCATACCTTCGACGTGTCATGCCCCTACTTTTACCCTGTGGAGCCGGACACCAGCCACACCAACGCGCGATCGGCCCTGCTTCCGCTCGGCGCTCTCTGGGCCGGCGTCTGCCACGCCACTTCCGAATTGGTGCCACCCGCGGAGGCTTCTGTGCGCCGATTGTGCCAGTTGGGCTATGCGCGTGACAATTGCCCCCGCTTTCCGAACGACGCGGGAGCCGACGCCGTGCGCTTCACGATCTTCCGGGACGACGGCCAATTACTCCACCTCCATTATGTGCTGGAACGCGATCACCATCCCTATGCCCACGGGTCGCTCGAGTATCAAAGAGGTTCGGCCCGGTTAGTCCGGGCTCCGCAAAACGAGATCGTTCGACGCCAGGCGGAGGCCTATATTACCAGTTACCTGCGGCAAAAAGAACAGAGGGCCGGGTCGCGCTGACCGGCGCGCTTCTGGAGGCCCTGGTCTGTCGCATTCGTTTCGCTTCAGGCGGCTTTCAGCCGCAGTCACAAGCCCTCGCCTTTAGGCGAGGGTGGTTTACCCGATATACTGTCTCGGGGGGAGGAGGATTTATGTTCAACCGGCTTAAGGTTGCGGGAATTCTCGTGGCGGCCGCAGGGTTTATGGCCGCGCCCGCGTGGGTCGATGCGGCCAGCGACCTGAAAGCGGTTGTCGATCAGTCGACCAAGGCCATGGGCGTCGAGAACCTGAGGACGCTAGTCATCTCGGGGGAGGGCGCCGATGGATGCGTAGGCCAACCCTACAATCCGAATTCCGATTGGTGGCGAAGGTTCTCCGACAAAAACTACGTTCGCTCCATCGATTTCGAAGCGCGTGGATGGCGACTCGAGCGGGTCCAGGGAGAAGGCGAAAACCCGGGGCGCGGCGGGTGTGGCGCCGGCCCGATTACGGATCGAACTCAGAACCAGGTGACGATGGCCGACTCCGGCTCGCCGTGGAACAACCAACTGGAGTATATTCTCCTGCCCGAAGGGTTTCTAAGAGTCGCCTTGGAAAGGAATGCAACCGTCAAGACTACGACCGTGAAGGGGAAGAAGTACACCGTGGTTTCGTTCATGGGCGAGAACAAAGCCACAGTGAACGGCTACATCGACGAGACCGGTTATGTGGATCGTGTTGAAACCACCATCGATAACAACGTGCTCGGCGATATCGTCTGGGATGCTGTGTACACTGATTGGAAAGATTTCGGCGGAGTGAAATTCCCTACTCACATTCTGCAGCACCAAGGCACGCCGAAATATTTTGAGCTGACGGTCTCCGACGTGAAGGCGAACACCCCGGTGGACCTGACGCCGCCGGATCGAGGCGGGCGCGGCGGCGGTCCGCGAGGTCGAGGTCGTGGTGCGGAGGAGCCGATCTCCGAGGATCTCGGTGGCGGCTTCTGGCTCGTCACGGGCGGGTACGGATCCTTGGTCACCGATTTCAAGGACTACATCGTCGTGATTGAAGGGCCGCAAAATGACATGCGCGCCGAACAGATTATCGCCGAAGCCAAACGGCTGGTTCCCAACAAGCCCATCAAGTATGTCATCAACACCCACTCCCACTTCGACCACGCCGGGGGACTACGAGCGTTTGTGGCGGAGGGCGCTTCGATCATCACCCAAACGATCAACAAGCCGTATTATGAGAAAATCTTCAAAGATCCGCACACGCTGGCGCCCGACCGGCTGTCCCAAATGAATCCGCAGCCGAAGGTCAAAATCGAGAGCATGACCGAGAAGAAGATTTTGACCGATGGCGAACATACCATCGAGCTTTATCATGTTCAAGGCAGCACGCATAACGTCGGCATGATTATGGCGTATCTGCCCAAGCAGAAGATCCTCGTTGAGGCCGATGAGTTCAACGTCGGTCCAGCCAACGCGTCTACTCCCACGAATATCAATCCCTATCACCCCAACCTTTTGGCCAATATCGAGCGGCTGCACCTGGAGGTCGACCGGATCATCCCCATTCACCTGCCGGCCGATAACCGGAAGGTCGCGCTAGCCGAACTGAAGACGGCCGCCGGCAAGAACTAGATGAAACCAGGGCGGATCGGTTCGGCGCTCGCTGTGGTGGCGGTTCTGTCGTTGGTCCCGGTTCCCGCAGCCGCGCAAGGGCAGCCGGCGCGGGGAGGAGTAGGCGCTCCGGCCGGCGCAGAATTCGGCCCTTACTATCAGGCTCCTCTGGTAAAGGGGGGGCCGGTGGCGCGTGCCCCAGACGGCAAGGCGGACTTCGAGGGTTATTGGACCAGCCGGTTCAATCAGGCCGTCTTCGACGTGGAGGATCATCCGCAAAGGCGCCCTGGCATCGCGCCGGGCAAGGGCGCCATCGTCGATCCTCCGGACGGTAAGATTCCGTACCAGCCGTGGGCCGCTGCCCAGGCCAAGGATCTGCGCGAGAATCACATGTTCGAGGAACCGGAGGCGCACTGCTACTTATCCGGCGTACCTCACGAAGATTACGGACCCTTCGGGTTTCAAATTCTTCAGACCAGGGGCTATGTGGTGATGCTGTGGGAGGCGCGCCACGCATATCGCATCATTCCGACTGATGGACGCCCCCATATTCCGGCAAACGTCAAGCTGTTTGAAGGGGACTCCGTCGGCCATTGGGAGGGCGATACGCTGGTCATCGACACCACCAACCAAAACGGCCGCGGGTGGTTTGACATGGTCGGGAACTTTACCAGCGAGCATATCCACGTCGTAGAGCGATTCACGCCGGTCGATTCCAACACGATCAACGTCGAAGCGACAATCGAAGATCCGACCTTGTACACCAGGCCGTGGAAGATCGCCGGCACCTTCGGGCGCAGGCTCGATCCAGACTACGAACAGATGGAGTTCGCCTGCATCGAGGGTAACATTGACCCTCAACATTACGTCGAGAGTGAAGGCGGGAGAGCCAAGCCGGCCAACTGAGCCACCCCGCTTGACAACCGAGTTCATGAGTTCTGATTGAAGGATCCTGGAGGTTATTCGGATGAGAGCCAAGTTCGCGATTCCCGCGGTGGGCGTCACCTTGCTCCTCGCTGCTGTGCCTGTCGTGGCGCATCATTCCTTCGCGGCGGAGTATGATTCCACCAAGCCGGTCACCATCAAAGGCTCGTTTGTGAAGATGGATTGGGTGAATCCGCACTCGTGGATTCGCTTCAATGTGACTGGCGACGACGGGAAAGTGACGCTGTGGTCGGCGGAGGCACTGCCGCCCAATGGCCTCTACCGGCAGGGCTGGAGGAAGGATTCGCTGAAAGAAGGCGAGGAAATCACGGTCACGGGTTTTCGAGCCAAAGACGGCACCGCGACCATGTGGTCTTCGAGCGTCGTACGGGCGGATGGCAAGAAGATGTTCTCCGGACGCGCCGATGGGGAAGAGGGGCCGCCCAGGTAGAGCCGCGGCTCGCAGCACACTGTTTCCCGAGGAGCACTCCAATGACATTTCGGCTTATCCTCGCAACGATTCCCGCGGCAGTGGCGGCGGCTGCTCTGGCCGTGATGCCGGCACCTGCTTCGGCTCAATCCTCGAAAGGTCAGCAATACAAGGCGCCGCGGGCTCCCGATGGGCAGGCGGACCTCCAGGGAATTTGGGAGGTGCGGAATTCGCCGGACAAGGACCTTGAGAAGGCCAAAGGGCTGATCGTCGAGCCCAAGAATGGCAAGATCCCCTACCTGCCGGCCGCGCTGGCGCGAAAGACCAGCAACGGAAAGAACAGCGCCGCCGAAGACCCACTCAACAAGTGCTATATGCCCGGCGTGCCGCGGATCAACTTGTTGTCGCATCCGTTTCAGATCTTCCAGACGCCGACACAGATTTCGATCGCCTACGAATACATTCACAACTTCCGCAACGTCTATCTAAAGCGCGACAAGCACCTGGATGGGATCGACTTCTGGCAGGGTGACTCGCTCGGCCATTGGGAAGGGGACACGCTGGTAGTGGACGTTGCCAATTTCAACGACCAGACCTGGTTTGACAAGGCCGGAGCCTACCACAGCGATCAGTTGAAGGTAGTGGAGCGGTACACGCGGACGGGGCCGGACACGCTTCAGTACGAAGCCACCATCACCGATCCCAAGGTTTTTAGCGCACCCTGGAAGATCAGCATAACCCTCGATCGCGACACGAAGCCGAACGCGCGCATCCTGGAATACGAATGCCAGTACTTGGCCGACGAAGCGGCTAAGAAGAAAGGCCACTGAAGCCCGGGGCTTTGGGTCTTCGGAAAGGGAAAGGAGATCCGGATGAGGAAAGGGTTTCTGGGCATGACCGCCGGTACGCTGGCGGTCGGAACCATCTTATTCCTAATGCCCGCACCCGCTGCTGGTCAGGACACACCTCCGGGACCTCCGCGGGAGGGAGGAGGCCGTGGCGGTCGCGGTGCCGGATTCGGAAGAGGCCGGGCGCCTTTGCCGCCGGCCGGCCCGTTCAAGCGGACGGCTGACGGCAAACCCGATCTGTCTGGTTATTGGAACGCCGCGAACAACGGGGGAGCCGTTTTTGAAGTCCAGAAACATCCGGTCGCCAGGCCAGGCTATCCGCCGGGCCCGGGCGCCATCGTGGATCCCCCGGACGGGTTGATCCCTTACACAGCGGAGTATGCGAAAAGAGCCAAGGCAAACTTCGATGAGCACCTCGCGGACGAGCCTGAGCTCCACTGCTACGAGTCCGGACTCCCCAACCAGATGTACCGCCAGTTCGGCTTTCAGATCCTCCAGCCAGCCGGGTATGTGGTCATGAACTGGGAGTTCATGCACGCCGTTCGCATCATTCCTACCGATAACCGCCCGCATGGACTTCCGGCCTCTACCAGACTCTTCGAAGGCGACTCGGTCGGCCGCTGGGAGGCCGAAACCCTGGTTGTCGACACCACCAATTTGAATGACCGGACGTGGCTGGACTCGGCCGGGAATGTCCACAGCGACCAGATGCACGTGGTGGAACGATTCACGCCGGTGGACGAGCGAACCATCAACTACGAAGCCACTATGGACGATCCGAAGGCTTACACGCGGCCGTGGACCGTCAAGTTCCCGTTGGGTCGCAACATGCAGCCCAACTACGAAATCATGGAGTTCGCCTGCGTCGAAGGCAACCAGGACGTGCATCACTACATCGAGGAGACGGGCGGCAAGGCCAAAGCTGTGATTCCCTAGGGCTGCGCCAGGGGGGCACGGCTCTGGGAATCGAGCCCCCTTTAGAAGGGCTCCGTGTTCGTGAAATGCTCTGGAATCAGCACCCGTAGCGACCCTGCCGGGGTAGACGAAGGACCTGGCGGGTCGTTCCAGACAGCCAGCGATCACGAAGCTGGCGACCCCACGACTGGTCGGCTGCGGACTCGAGATAACGCTGTCGCTGGCAATCCTCGCTGGATCGACGGGCGTGCGACGCGCGGGCGGAACCGGTACTCGGCAGGCAGAGGTGATTCCCGCGTGTCTCCCGTTCCCCCGACCGGTTGCGAACCAGCCCGGTGGGCCGCCTGAGAGGGTTTAGCTTTAGCGAAGTTGCCCGCAGATCGATCACCCGAACCCCTCACCTCGACAGTCCGGCCGACCACATAGTGGTCTGCCTCTCTGGTAAGCGTAAGAATTCCGGTTTTGCCGCGCGTTGAGCAAATCGGCGGTACACCGACTAGCACTGCAAATGAAAATGGCTGCGAAAAATGCCAAAACCGTGCCAACCATAGCCAGAACGCAATCGCCCGACGGGTAATCTGCTCACCAGCGCGGATGAGTCGAAATCCAAACGGAATTTCCTGCACGGAATTGACCTTGAAATCCTCGCCTCGGAAAGCGAGGTTGTCTTTTTGAGGCGTGCACTCTGGCATCATGCGCGATCATAATGAGTCATGGCGCTGGCGCTTCGGTTCGAATGTCAGCCTGGGTGTACAGCCTGCTGCACACAGCGCGGGTTTGTCTACCTGACCGAGCCCGACCTGCTACGCGCGGCGGCCTTTTTGGGGATGAGGCCGGCTGAATTTGAGCGCCGCTATGTCTACCGCACCCGCCACCGGTTGCGGCTTCGCGTGCCGCGTGAGGCGCGGTGCTATTTTCTGCGTGGGGACGGATGCTCCATTCATCCGGCTAAGCCCACCCAGTGCCGCATTTTCCCGTTTTGGCCCGAGTTGCTGGACAGCCGACGGGAATGGAAGAAAACCGCGCGTTATTGTCCCGGCATGGGAAAAGGGCCACTCATTCAGATCGAAGATGCGCGCCAGCAGGCGCAAGCGATGCGGCAAGCCTACCCGGAAATGTATTAGAAGGCGGTCGAGGTTCGCGGTTAGGGGCGTAATAATCTCTTGGCGGCCGTCGGAGAACGAGCGCTACCGATGATAGACTCGTTTCTGAATGGCCAAAGCGACTCATCTGGAATGCGCCCTTTGCGGTGAAAGGTTCGAGGCAGGCGCTGTCCACGGCCTGTGCAGCTGCGGAGGGCCGTTGCTGGTCCGCTATGACCTGGATCATATCCGGTCGCGCTGGCCGAGGCGTCTGGTCCCCAATGGGCCGCCCAACATGTGGCGCTACCGACCGATCCTGCCACCGGCCGAAGACCGTGTCGTTACGCTGGGCGAGGGCTGGACGCCCCTGCTCCAGGCCAGGCGGCTCGGGGCCCGAATCGGCGCGGATCAGCTCTGGGTAAAGGACGAAGGGTTAAACCCCACCGGATCGTTCAAGGCGCGCGGGCTTTCGTGCGCCATTACGATGTGCTTGGAACTGGGAATTCGCAAGGTCGCGATCCCTTCGGCGGGAAACGCCGCGGGAGCACTAGCCGCCTATGCCGCAGCGGCCGGAATCGAAGCCCACATCTTTTTGCCACGCGACGTGCCCCAGTCGAATTACCTGGAATGTGAGGCGTACGGCGCGCGTGTCACGCTGGTCGACGGACTAATCAGCGACTGCGCCCGCCTGGTCGCGGAGCGTGCCCCCGCCGAAGGTTGGTTCGATATCAGCACGCTCAAGGAGCCCTACCGCATCGAGGGCAAGAAGACCATGGGGTACGAGGTCGCTGAGCAG
This sequence comes from Acidobacteriota bacterium, assembly GCA_028876805.1. GTDB lineage: Bacteria > Acidobacteriota > Terriglobia > Bryobacterales > Bryobacteraceae > PSRJ01. The sequence continues at coordinate 7,404 of JAGWQP010000133.1, forward strand.
ATGGATTGGGAGTTACCTGATGCGATCTTCTATCCGACGGGCGGCGGCGTAGGGATGATCGGAATGTGGAAGGCTTTCGATGAAATGGAGCGGCTGGGGTGGATTGGCGCCCGGCGGCCCAAGATGATCGCCGTCCAGGCCGAGGGCTGCCAGCCGGTGGTGCGCGCTTTCGAAGACCATGAGCCGCGCAGCCGCTTCTGGGAGGACGCGCGCACCGTGGCCAGCGGCTTGCGCGTGCCGAAGCCGCTTGGCGATTTCCTGGTATTGGAGGCCCTGCGGAAAAGCGGGGGCACGGCGATCGCCGTCAGTGACTCCGAAATGCTTGATGCGGGCGCGCGCCTCGCTTCCGAGGAGGGGATTTTTGCCGCGCCGGAAGGTGCAGCCTGCGCGGCTGCCTGCGAGAAACTGCTAGCCTGTGGCTTCTTGAAGTCAGCCGATCGCATCGTCCTCTATAACACCGGCACCGGCCTCAAATATATCGAGGCTTATTCCACCCGGTTTCCGCGCGTCGCTTCCAGCGAGCAGGATAAACTCGGCGGATTGATCACGCCGCGATGAAAGATCTCGCATTGCAGGCGCTCGATGCAGTGACCGGTCGGGGCGTCTCGTACGCCGACGTGCGTTCCATCGAAGTTCGCGACCGCGAGATCTCCACCAAGAACGGCAAGGTTGGCCATGTTTCCAGCTCCGAATCGGTCGGGCTCGGAGTTCGCGTGATGGCGGCCGGCGCCTGGGGGTTTGCCGCCACCGATGATCTCACCCGCCAAGGCATTGAGTCTGCTGCCAGCTTGGCTCTCGACATCGCGCGTTCGGGTGTCGCCGCCCAAAAGCACCGAGTGACACTGGCGCCCGAAGACAAGTACGAAGCGGTGTGGGTGTCACCCTGCCGCGTCGATCCCTTCACCATCTCCATCGACCGGCAGTTGGCCACTCTGCTGGTGATCGATCGCGAATTGCGCCGCCAGCGGGGCGTCAGCCTGGCGGAGGCATCGATGCATTTCGAGCGCCGCCGCCAGTTCTTTGCCTCGACGCTCGGCAGCCTCATCGATCAGACTCGCTACACGGCTGGCGCCGGCTTCTCCGCCTTGAGTTACAAGGACGGCGAGATCCAGAAACGCTCTTATCCGAATTCTTTCGGCGGCCAGTATCAGCTCAAGGGGTACGAACTTGTGGACGAGCTGCGGCTGGTGGAAAACGCTCCCCGCATTGCCGAAGAGGCAGTCGTACTTCACTCGGCGGACCAGTGTCCCGAGGGCGAGTTCGATCTGATTCTAGACAGCTCTCAGTTGGGGCTTCAGATTCACGAATCAATCGGCCATCCGATTGAGCTTGACCGCGTGCTCGGAAGCGAGGCGAACTACGCCGGCATGAGCTTCCTCACGCTCGATCAACTACGGCGGTTGCGCTACGGCTCCCGGATTGTCAATGTCGTGTGCGACGCGCGCCTGGAACACGGGCCTGGCCTCGGGACGTTTGCCTTCGATGACGAAGGTGTGCCGGCGCAGTTGACCGATATCATCCGCAATGGACAGTTCGTCGGGTACATGACCTCGCGTGAAACCGCGGCCCAGATCGGTGAGCGGCGGTCGAATGGCTGCATGCGTGCTGACGGGTGGGCGCGCATCCCGCTGATCCGCATGACCAACGTCAGTCTCGAGCCGGGCCGGCAGTCGCTCGATGAAGTTTTCGATGCCTCCCATGCCATCTATATGGAAACCAACCGCAGTTGGTCGATCGATGACAAGCGTTACAACTTCCAGTTCGGATGCGAGATCGGCTGGGAAATGCGAGGTGGCAAACGCGTCCGCATGCTGAAGAACCCAAGCTACAGTGGGATTTCAACGGAGTTCTGGAATGCCTGCGCAGCCATCGCGGGGCCCGAGCACTGGACGCTGTGGGGTGTGCCCAACTGCGGCAAAGGCCAGCCAGAACAGGTGATGGGCACCGGGCACGGAGCCAGTCCGGCACGGTTCGGCAAGATCAAGGTCGGAAGCGCCTATGCGAGATAAGCGCCTGGAGATCGAGACCATCTTCGATCAGGCGGTGGACGCCGCACGCGCGCAGGGCGTAACGGAAATCGAAGCAATTTTCGCGGGAGGGGATCAGGCCCTGACCCGCTTTGCGAATAATGCCATTCATCAGAACGTCGCCGAGCGTGATCTGCAGCTTTCGGTGCGCCCATTAATCGATGGGCGTGCCGCGCGCGCCACCACAAACCGTCTCGATCGGGACGGGGTCCGTGATGTGGTGGCGCAGGCCATTTCACTCACCAGTTTGATCGAGCCGGACCCCGACCTGTTACCCCTCGCGGGAAAGACCGAATACGAATGTCCGAAACGCTTCTCTTTGGCCACGGCGTCAACCACGCCGGACGAACGGGCGCAGGCAGTCGCCGAAGCAATCCGCGTCGTGGAAGAGGCCGGTCAGGTCGCGGCCGGGACTTACTCTACGGGTACAACGGTCTTCAGTGTGATGAATTCGCGCGGCGCGACCGTCTCCCACGACGAAACCATGGCGCGGTTTTCGATTACCGCCATGGCTCGGGATAGCTCAGGATGGGCCAAAGCCAGCGCCTGTGATCGGGCCGGCTTCCATCCGCTCGAGTTGGCGCAAACCGCTGCCCGGAAAGCTGCCCTCTCTCGCTCGCCCCGTGTGCTGCCGCCCGGCCGTTACACCGTCATCTTGGAGCCCGCCGCTGTGCTTGATCTGGTCGGCCAGATGTTCGGCGATTTCAGCGCGACCGCGATCCGCGACGGGCGCAGTTTCCTAAACGACCGCATCGGAGGAAAGATCTTCGGTGACAACATCACGATTCATGATGATGTTCTCAATCCGCTGCAGTCCGGCCCGCCGTTCGACGGTGAAGGGGTCCCGCGCCGGCGACTGACACTGGTGGACCACGGCGTGGTTCGCGAGATCGCGTATTGCCGGCAGGCCGCCGCCCTCGCCGGTGCGTCTCCCACGGGACACGGCTTTCCGTTGCCCAACGAAGTCGGCGAGGCGCCAGTCAACATCGTGATGAACGGAGGGGACACGAGCCTGGAACAGATGGTCGCCTCGACCGAGCGCGGCATTCTGGTCACCCGTCTCTGGTACATCCGTGAAGTGGATCCCTACGAGAAAATCTTCACTGGCATGACACGCGACGGTACCTTCTTGGTTGAGGGCGGGGAAGTCGCCGCCGGCGTTCGGAATTACCGCTTCAATCAAAGCCTCATCGAGCTGCTGAAAAACGTCGTGGCGCTTTCGCCCGCGACGAGGGCGTCCGGCGAAGAAGCCCTCGACATGGTGGTACCCGCGCTCAAGGCGACGGATTTTAACTTCACTGAAGTGACGCGCTTCTGACGAAATGACGGTGCCCCCGAGCACGGGGACGCGGATTCGCCCGGGGCGTGTGCCGTTTTTTGGGCGTCGCGATCAGGCCGGCTCCCTCGAGCGCCTGTTTCACCCAGCTATAGGGGAGGCGGATGTGGTGCTGGCTTCCGAGCTGCTGGTGAAACCGGTGCGCGCTGAGCCCGGAATACGCTTGCTGGTACAAAACCAGTACGGATTCGGCCAGGGACAAAGGGACGCGGTGAAAATGGCGCTTATTGCGCTGTTGATCGTATAAGCCGTCATAGCCGAAATCCTCGTATTTTTGGCGAATCCGGCCGATTGTGAGCGGGCTCAGTCCGGCGATCTCGGCCGCCTCCACCCAGCTGATTTTCTTGGCGATCGCTCGCAAAATGACCTCTTGCAGCTTCATAACCTCCTCCGGGTCCCGATTACTGGAAAGACCGTTCGTCGGCTTGGTGCGGTTGGTTTTTGGCTCGTGACGGAATCGCCTTCCGATAGCGGTCGAGTTCCTCGGCGGCGATCTGGCTGTCACCCTGATCGAGGTACATCTTGGCAAGCAGGAAATGTGCCTCGGGCAATTGACGCGCCGCGTCGGCGAGATGCGCCGCAGCCAGCCGGCGTGTCTGGGGCCGGCGCGCCAGCAGAAAACCGAGCAAGAACTGGCCTTTAGCATAGCTGGGATCCAGGTCCACGGCCGTTTCTGCTTCGCGTTCCGCCTCGTCTTCACGGTTGATTCGGATCAATACGTAGGCTAAGTTCGCGTGATGGACGCCAGTGGCGGGATCGAGTTCCAGGGCGCGGCGCAAGGCGGAAACGGCTTCGTCAAGAAGCCCCAACGCCGTGTATTCGACCCCCAGGTTGCCATGCGCCTCAGCAAACTCGGGATCGAACGTCACGGACCGCTGGAACTCGCGCACGGCTTCGCGGGGGGCGCCAGCCTGGGCATCTTTCAGCCCGCGAAGAAATGCTCGCCGCGCGTTCCGCGAAGGGACGTGTCGCAGCCTTGCCACCGACACGCTCTCGCCGGAAGGTCGCTCCATCGTTGCCCGGCTAGGCGCAAAGTTCTCTCCGCTTAGTTCCCACCAGTCCGACTGCGCTGGTGTTGAGAAGAACAGCTGACCGGGATATTGTGCCTGGCAATACGAAACCACAAGAAAAAATGAAACGAAGACAGCCTCTTTTCGCATGATGACTCCTGTATTTCAGTGAAGCATTTGATTGTGAAACGCAAATGACGAGACACGCTCGGCTGGACTGGGCCCTTCTGAATGGAAGATCGAGAGCGGGGATC
>JAGWQP010000134.1 GCA_028876805.1 Acidobacteriota bacterium
ATGGCCGGATGGGGCGCACTGAGAGATAGGCCGCCCTAGTGCGAGCGATCTGGCAGGCTCCAGGGTTTGGCTCACGGGAGGGCTCGGGGCGGCCTTAGTTAGGGACCGGGGCGTATCACCGCGCGCGCGCTCCGTGCCTATTGCACGGCGCTGCCCACCGCCGTGCTGGCAACAGGTGGGTGCTGCGGCCTTGGTCGGACGCCCACTCGACGCGGGCGAGACTTGTTCCCCCGGTTTATCTTGTGATGGCGCGAGGCGTTCACCGTCTGCTGCTCGTGGATTTGCGGTAGGACTCTAAGACCGCCCTAGTCCTTCCTATGCCTTTTCTGGCTCCGCACCGCTACCGTTACCGCCTCTCACGCGGCCCGGGCGCGCCACGTTAAAATATTCGCGTGGTTTCGAAGGCGCCTCAACAGGATTACTCGCGCGCCGACGTACGCCGCCAGTTCCGGCTGACCGAGCGGCAGCTGAAGAGCTGGGAGCGGGAATCTCTGGTCCCCCCGCTCGAATCCTATTCCTTTTCCGACCTCATTGCCATCCGCACCATCCTGGAGTTGCGCGGCAAAGGCTTCCGGTCCCGCAACATTGCCGAAGCGGTGAGTTCCCTTCGCCGCAAGCTGGATGATGTGAAACGGCCGCTTTCAGAATTACGCATCCTATCGGACGGACGCAAAATCGCGGTGCGGGTGGCGGGCCACAAAATGGAGGCGCTCACTGGCCAGATTTTGTTCGATTTCGAGGCGGCCGAACTGGGCGGCGTGCAGGACTTTCCCGAGCGTAAACAAGGCGGCGACCTGCTTCGCGAATCCGAAGTCTGGTTCCAGCAGGGTCTCGATCTGGAGGAGACCGGCGCGCCGTTAGAGAAGGTTCTGGAAGCGTATCAGAAGGTCGTGGAGCTGAACCCTGCGGCGGCCGGTGCCTTAGTGAATCTGGGTACGATCCACTACCGCCAACGAAAGTTTGGCGAGGCCGAGAGGTATTACAAGCAAGCCATCGTAGCGGATCCCAGCTATCCGCTGGCCGAGTTCAATCTTGGCAATCTGTACGACGAGCAAGGACGCCTTCCGGACGCCTTCCACCACTACAAGAGGACCTTGGCCTTGAACCCACAGTATGCTGACGCGCACTTCAACCTCGCTCTGCTGTGCGAGCGGACCGGCGCCACACTCAAGGCAGTTCTCCATTGGAAGATCTATTTGAAACTGGACCGAACCGGCCAATGGGCGGAAATCGCCCGCCGCCAATTGGAACGCCTGCGCGAAGCGACGGTGATCCAGTCGCGGTAACACGACGGCCCCTACTGCCGGGTGCTCAGCGCGGCGGCGTAGCGGGTGTGCCAGCCACCGGCAGCGGCTCTTTCCCATCCAAAACGAACGTGAGCAGCTTGGGGAGCACCGCATTGTTGGCATTGGGAAGCGGTGGGGCATTTCCGCCCGGCGTGTTGGGCTCGGCGGCGCCGGCTGTGCCCGGGGCTGTCGTACCGGTGTTCGCGCCGCCGCGATTGGCGCCGCCGCGGTTCTCGCCAGCACCGCCCCCGAACGGGTTGGTGACTGGACCGGTCCCACCCATGACGGAAACGTATTGCTTGCCGTCTAGTAGGTAAGTGATGGGCGGTCCCATGCCGCCGCGCAGACCGGTCTGAACCTCCAAGAGTTTGTCACCTTTGTCGGCGCTGTAGGCGATGAGCCGGCCATCAGGCACCACCTGCAACACCAGGTTGCCGGCGGTGGTGACTGTACCCCCGCCGATGCTGCCTCCGCCCGGCCGTCGCCACCGCTCCTTCTGGGTCACCGGGTCCCAGGCGACTAACGCTCCGCCACGTTGCCCTTCCGGAGGGGTGGGCCCAATCGCCGGCGGGGAAGGCCGAGTCGGCACCGAGGTTGCTGGAGATGCGGGTTGCTGACCGAATCCGCCGAAGACGATTCCCATGTTCATGCGGCCCGGCCGGTAATTAAAGTTCGGGTCCGACTGAAACGTGAAGGAGCTGGCCGAGGCGGTGGGAATATAGACCAGGCCGGTGTTCGGGTTAAAGGACATGGGCGACCAGTTGTGCGCGCCGCCCGGTCCAGGTGCCAGCGTCACCTTCGAGTCCTTGCCGTAGTGGGCCTCCTGGTTGACGATGGGGAGCCCCGTCTTTTCATCCAGTCCCTTGGCCCAAGTCACCTCGGCAAACGGCTGGCCGGAGATGAACTCTCCCGAAATCCGGTCGATCACGTAATAGAAGCCGTCTTTGTTGGCCTGCATGAGGACCTTGCGCTGTCGCCCGCGAATCGTTAGGTCGGCCAGAATCATTTGTTGCACGCTGTCGTAATCCCAAACATCGGCGGGCACCACCTGGTAATACCACTGCAAAACGCCCGTATCGGGATTGACCGCGACGATCGAGCACACATATAGATTGGCCTTACCCGTCTGCTTTCGAAGGTCCTCCGGCCATGGTCCGGCATTGCCGGTGCCGACGTACAACAGGTTGGCCTCGGCGTCGTAAGCCATCCCGTCCCAGACAGTGCCACCACCACCCAGTTTCCAGAAATCGCTCTCCCAGGTCGCGGCCGCTTTCCGCATGGCCTCGTTCTCGAATGGCTTCGAAGGATCGCCGGGAACCGTATAAAAGCGCCAGGCGCGCCGGCCCGTCTGCGCGTCGTAGGCATCGAAAAACCCACGGACCGGGTACTCCGAGCCGGACACGCCAATGATCACCTTTCCCTTGACAATCCGCGGTGCCATGGTCAGCGTGTAATTGTCCTGGGGATACTCGACGCGCGCTTCCCAGACCACTTTGCCGGTTCCTGCGTCCAACGCCTCTAATCTACCGTCAATAGTCGGAGCAATGATCAAACTTTCGTACAAAGCGAGCCCGCGATTCACAATGCCGCAGCAGATCTTGGGCCGCACGGCGGTCTGATTGACCTCCGGATCCCAGCGCCATTTCTCCTTGCCCGTGCGCACGTCGACGGCGAAGACCACGCTCCAGTTGGTGATTCCGTACAGAGTGCCGTCCCAAACCAGGGGCGTGGCCTCCTGGCTGCCGCCTCCCGGCCCCACGTCGTAGGACCAGGCCAGCCCCAACCGGCTGATATTCCCGGTGTTGATCTGGTCGAGCGGGCTGAAACGGTTTTCGTTGTAATTGAGACCGTAAGTCAGCCATTCGCCGCCGGTCTTTCCGGCATTCCTCAGATCGGCATCACCGATTCTGCGAGCCTGCTGGCCGGCCGCAATCCAAGCGGTCAGGAATGCGCCAGCTAACGACATCAATGCTACGGACGTTTTTCGTGCGCACATCTCTCTCGGTCACCTCTCACAGGCAGGG
>JAGWQP010000135.1 GCA_028876805.1 Acidobacteriota bacterium
CGTACTGGCGGCGGGCTTCGGCCAGCGTTTGGCCTTCCTTGACGGCGCGGCGAATGCAGTCTTCGGTGGCGTCGATCTCTTCAGCGGCCTTCAGCACTTCGTCTTCGTGTGCGCGCGGGATCGCGACTACGCCGTCGGCATCGCCGCGCAGCAGGTCCCCGGGGAGGACGCGTGGATCGCCGATGTTCACAGGGCCGTTGGTCGCCTCCACTCCGACAGGCTCCTTGCCGGTCCGCATGGAATAGCTGCGGCTATAGATCGGGTAGCCCAACTCGCGCGCCAGGGCGGTGTCGCGGCAGGAGCCGTCAATCACCGTGCCAGCGATGCCCCGCGAGTGCGCGACCCAGGTGAGGATGTCACCCCACACGGTGGCATTCTCGCGGCCGCCGTTATCTAGCACGACGACGCTCGCCGCAGCCACGTCGTCGATATAGTCGCCCACCGTGCCGGGCGGTTTGCCGGCCGGGCCGTACAAGATGGTGAAGGCGCGTCCGGTCAGGCGGAAGCTGGGATCGAGCGGCTTGATACCCAGGCATTGCCCGGCAATACCCAGCCGATCCATGGCATCGCTCAGCGATGTCGTGTCGAGCTTCGATGCCCGCTCTAGGTTCGAATCGTGGTTGGCCATGGAAGTGGAGACATCTACCCTTTCAGCATGTGCTCGTAGCTGGCGCCCATCACCTGGCTGATCGGCCTTCCCTCACGGATGGCTGCCGCCATGGCTTCTTCCTTTTGCATGATCGATTCGGCGGTTTCGACGACCCGCAGGATCTCGACCCGCGCGACAAAGACCACGGCGCTGCCATCGGCGATGGCGTAATCGCCGGGCGAAACGCAGATGTCGGCCACGGTGATGGGTTCGTTGGTCGCCACTTCCACGATGCGTCCGCGCGCGGTGCGGGCCGTGCGATCGCGGGCGAAAACGGGAAAGTCCAGGCGGCGGCTGTCGTCGATGTCGCGGACCGGGCCGTCCACAATTACGCCGGCGACCCCGCGCACTTGAGCGCCGAGGGAAAGATTGCCTCCCCAGGCCGCGGCGTCCACCCCGGTGCGTTGTTCGACCACGATCAGATCGCCTGGCGCTGCTCGTTCGATCGCTTGAGTACAAAGGTGGCGCGGTGGGCCTGAGGTTCCTCCGGCTAAGGCCAGTGTCACTGTCTGCACTCGCCCCGCAATACGGCGGTCCGTCGAGAAACGGTGAATGCCAGTGACCGCTCCCGCGAGGCCGAGTTTGTCGAGCGCATCGGAGACGGCGCAGCTATCGAGGCGGCTTAACCGGGAGACGAGCTCGTCCATCGCCGCGCTCACCGCTCCGGGCGCCAGCGGGAGAACTGACGCTCCAGCCGCTCGGTAAGAGCAGTTAGCACAATGCCCGCAAACGCAATAATCAGGACCCCTACGAATAGCGTGTCGGTGGCAAACGTCTGTCCGCCGTAAGACACCATGAAGCCGATTCCTTCACTTCCGCCGAACATTTCACCAACCGCCACACCGATCAATCCCAGCATGACACCCTGGCGAACGCCGGTCAAAATGAAAGGCACAGATCCGGGAATTGCCAGCGTAGTGAAGATCTGCCGATCGGAAGCGCAAAACGCACGTGCCGCGCGCAGCAAGTCCGGGTCTGTTGCCTTCACGCCGCCGATGGTGTTGACCAAGATCGGAAAGAATGCCGATAAGAAAACGATGACCACCTTTGACCACATGCCGATACCGAACCAGATGATGATCAGAGGGATCATGGCAACTCTCGGAGTTGCGTAGAGAGTGGTGAGGAACGGATTGAGGAGCATCTCGACTCGGCGGTACCAGCCGACGATCACACCCAGCACTACGCCGCCGACCAAGGCCATCGCGAATCCGACAATGAAGTTGCGTCCGCTATAGGCCATATCGGAACGCAGGTGGGCGTGCAAGAGATCGTCATAGAAGCGGCTGGCGATGGCCGAAGGCCCGGTGAAGAAGAGGGGAGAGATCCAACCGGCCGCCCAGCACGCCTGCCACACCGTGGTAGCGAGTAGGACGGCGCCGCCTCCCCAAATCAAGGCCTCGTGCTTTTTGTAAAGGCTACGGCGCGGCGGGAGCGGCCTGAGACCAGCGGCGACGGGTTCAGTATCCACCAGCGGTGTCTGGGCCATGGCTAATTCGTCACCACCATGCCGATGCGTTCCGGTCTTTCTTCCACCAGTTGCCAGATCTTGTCTTCGATCTGGAGAAACCGCGGATCGCGCTTCAGGCTGAGGGTGCGGGGCCGCCCAAACGGAATCCGGAAGACGTCTTTCACGTGACCGGGGCGCGCGCTCATCACGACCAAACGATCCGCCAGGTAGATGGCTTCGTTGATCTGGTGGGTGATGAACAGGACTGTCTTGCTGGCCTGCGCCCAGATCTTCAGCAGCTCGGCTTGCATGAATTCGCGTGTCTGCGCGTCAAGCGCGGCAAACGGCTCGTCCATGAGCAGCACCACGGGGTCGGCGGCCAACGCACGCGCCAGATTGACGCGCTGCTGCATGCCCCCGGACAATTCGGAGGGATAATGCTTTTCGAATCCGTTGAGGCCAACCAGTTGGATGAAGTGCCGGGCGCGCTCGCGCATGGTTTTTTCATCGAAGCGCCGCTGCATCTCCATGCCATAGCGGACGTTGCCGGCGATGGTCCGCCAGGGCATCAGGCTGGCATGCTGGAAGACCACCGCGCGGTCGGTTCCGGGCCCGGAAATCTTCTTGCCGTCGATGGCGACGGTGCCTTCCTGGTAGGGCAGCAGGCCGGCGACAATGTTGAGCAGCGACGTTTTCCCGCAGCCGCTCGGTCCGACGATCGCCAGAAATTCGCCGTCCTCGACGGAAAGCGAGACATCGGACAGAGCCAGGACATCGCGTGCGTCGCGCCAGTACCGCTTCGAGAGGTTGGCGATCTCCAGCTTGACCATGTCCGGCCCCGGAAAAGCTGCGTTCCGATCCTCCTATTCTATGACGCGGCTTCGCTGCTAGCCCCGACTTCGAGCTTGAAAACCTTCTTGGCGTTGTCCTCGAAGATCATTCTTTTTTCGGCGGCGCTTAGCCAGGCGAAGGCATCGATCAGGTGTCGGGTCTCGTCCAGCCACCTGCCGGTCTGGGGATCCTTGACGGTACCGATCCCCGGCCGCTCGGTGCCGAACAGGCAGCGGTCGGCGCCCACCGTTTTGATGAGCAGGGCTAACGAGTCGCTCGAATACAGCACCGTGTCGTAGTATAGCTTGCGCATGCGCTCGGAAAACCGTTCGCCACGACGCAACGCACTGGCTTCGAAACGAGCCCACTGATAGGGAATTGCGCCCCCGCCGTGCGACACTACGATCTTCAATTTCGGGAAGTCGTTGAAGACATTGGACGTGAGCAGAGAGACCACGCCTATATTCTCTTCATTGATGAAATGCAGCGAGTAGGTGAGGCGGTCCGATTTGCAGCCGGTCGAGTGAATGTGGCCGGGGATGTCCAACTCGACCATCTTTTCATAGAGCGGGTACCAGTAACGGTCCCCGAGAGCTGGCGTCTCCCGACCGCTGCACTCGCCCGGGTCGGGATTGAGCAGGCAACCGACAAACCCGTCCTCCTTCACGCACTTGTCGAGGTAAGGCACGACGTTTTGGACCGGGATGCCGGGCGTGAGCGGGAGGCCGCACACCCCGCGGAACACGTTGGGAAACAGCTTGGCCTGCCGCGCGATGATGGCGTTGGTCTCTTCGGTGAACCATTGGACCAGCTTCGGCGACTCGCTGGTCATCATCTGGTAGGGGCGCGGCGAAATGAGCTGCATGTCTATGCCCGCCTCCTTGAGTTGATCCAGGTGAGAGGAGCCTCCGAAGACCGGCGCCTTCAAAGCCTTGGTGATGTCGTCATCGGTGGCACCGGCACTGCCGCGGCCGTGACCGCCGCGGTGCGCGAGAATTCCCGCTTTGTACACATACAACTTGTCCGGCGCCGTAACGTGCGCGTGCGCATCAATGACCATGTTCTGTTCCGCCCCCTCTGATTTCGGCCGCGGCCGTGCCCGAGACCCGCCGCCTGTAGTTCCTGTTAATTATGACGAATCGCGGACCGGGCCGGCAAGGCAGAGCTGGATTCAGAATTTGGGGCGGGCGCGAAGCGGCTGCACCGGGCGGTCCGATTGGGCGCCCTTTTCGACCAGATACTGGATCACGCTTGGGTAACCCAGCGAACGGGCCGCATCGAGCGCGTTACGGCCGTCATTGTTGGCGGCGTTGACGTCCACACCCCAGCCGACGAGCAGTTTGACCGACTCGAGAGTCAGCGCCTCGGCCTCGCTGGTCGGAATGTCGACCCATGGATAGATTCGAAGCATGGCGGTGGCGGCCATCAAGGCGGTAAGCGTTTCCTTGGTCGGCGCCTGTCCGTACCCTCGCTCGGCGATGTACTCGGAGTGCAGAACGAACTTGGGATCGGCCCCGTGCTGGACCAGCAGGCGCATGACACCGGGTTCGGTGAAACGGGCTGCCAGCCAGAACGGCGTCGCTCCCACCAGGGCAGGCTCGAAGTTCCAGTCCTGTGACGAGCGGCGCGTCGGCGTCCACGTTTGGAGCGGTGTGTTGGGATCGGCGCCATGAGCGAGCAGCGTGGCCACCATCTTTTCGTCCCGCCGCATGACGGCTTCATGCAGCGCCGCAAAGCCGGCCTGCGCCGCGTTGGCGTCGGCGCCCCTGTCCAGCAGGAACACGACCAGATCGTCAAAACCGGAGTGGGCGGCCAACGTGGTAGCACTGACCCCCCAGGCGTCTGTATCATTCACGTCCGCGCCGTCCGCCACCAGCAGCTTCGCCGATTCGAGATCGCCGACGCGGGCGGCGAACATGAGCGCCGTCTCGCCACCGTGCGGGATAGCCCGGTTGTACGGCAGATACCCGTGCGGCGGCACGGCCATTACTTCGTTGTAGACGTCGGACTTCGCGTGGATATCGGCACCGTGGGCCAGCAGCACTTTGGTAACATCGGGATGCTTCTCGGACACCGCCCACATCAGGGCCGTCTGGCCGCGCGTGCCGTGTGCGTTCGGACCGGCGCCCTGGGCGAGCAGTAATTCGACCACGTGAGGAAAGCCCGAGCGCGCGGCCACCATCACCGGCGTCTCGCCTGCCAACAGCGACAGGTTGGGATTTGCACCGGCCTCAAGGAGCCGCCGCACCATGCGCGTACTTCCGTTCTGGCTGGCCGCCCACAACGGTGTGGCGCCCAGGTCGCTGGCGGCGTTGACGTTGGCGCCGGCGCCGAGCAGTAGATCCACGCTTTCGAGATCATCGTGGTAGCTCGCCCAATGAAGCGCCGTGGTGCCGTCCACATCGGCTGTGTTAGGATTCGCCTTGTTCCGGAGCAGCGACTCCAGAGCATACCGATCGCCGCTCTTGGCCGCGTCCACTAAGGCAGGTTTTCCGGTGCTCGCCGCGATCAAGGCGCCGGCGAACGATACTCCGACCCACAGCGTCAGGCCTGGCCACTCGGCTTTCATCCGCATCGCTTCCTCCTGGTTGCTCGGCCGGGTGGTTGCTACACTTCCGGCAGCGTGTCGATGGGGAGCTTCCCGGTGCTTCCACCGACGTGCTCGACCGGATAGCCCATCTTGTCCATCAGGGTCATCAGCAGGTTGGCCTGTGAGGGCTTGTTGGTGAACTTGAGATGCCGTCCGCCGCGGAGCGTGCCGGCTCCGCCGCCAACGAGCATGAGGGGGAGGTTATCGCCCGAGTGCGCGTTGCTGTTCGAGATACCAGCGCCGTACAGGATGGTCATATGGTCCAGCAACGAGCCGTCGCCGTCGGGAGTTGCACGCAGTTTGGCTAAATATTTCGCAAACAGCTCGGCATGATACCGGTTGATCCTGGACATTTTGGCGACGAGCTCCGGAATATTGTTATGGTGCGACAGCGGGTGATGTGCTTCGGGCACGCCGATCTGGGGGTAGGGCCGCGGGCTCTGTTCCTTGCTGATCATGAACGAGACTACCCGAGTCAGATCCGAACGGAGCGCGAGCAGTTGGAGGTCTATCATCAACGCCAGATGATCCTCAAAGACCGGCGGCGCACCGATCGGTTGGTCCATCGGCGGCAGTTCGATCTGGCTTTGCCGCTCCGCCATCTGAATCCGGCGTTCCACGTCGCGAACTGCGTCCGTGTATTCATCGACCTTGTCTTGGTCCTGCGGTCCCAGTTCTCTCTTCAAGTCCGCCAGCTTCCCCGTCACCGAGTCGAGAATGCTCTTCTGGTGCTGCATTCTTTCTTCGCGCGCCACGCGGTCAGTGCTGCCGCTGTCGCCGAAGAGCTTTTCGAAAACCGTTCGCGGATTCCAGTCCATGGGCAGCGGCTGGGTGGGGCTGCGCCAACAGATCGTGTCCAGATAGGCGCAGCTTAGATTGCCGGTGCAAGCGCCGGCGTTGGCCGGCAGGTCCGTCGAGATCTCGAGTGTGGCCAGTTGCGTTTCCTGGGCGAAGTGCCGGCCGAGCAGCTGGTCGATCGACACGTCCGCAATGATCTCGGTCTCGTTGTGCCCGCCGCGCGGCGTGCCCGTGAGAAACGACCCGGAGGCGCCGGCGTGGATATAGTTCCAGCTCGCCTTGATTCCTGAGAACACGAGCATCTGCTCGCGGTAAGGCGCCAGCGGCTCCAGGATGGGCGACAGCTCGAAGGCCGTCCCCTCGCCCTTGGGTGTCCAATACTCCATGGCCATCCCGTTGGGAACATAAAACGCCTGGAAGCGATGCGCCGGCTTGACGGCCGCGCGCAGCGGAGGCAACATGGCGTCGAGGAACGGCAGCGCCATCGTTGTGCCCAGCCCCCGCAGAAGAGTCCGCCGCGGCAACGATTTCCCGGTCATGAAGGCCCCTCCTACAGCTCCTCATCTTATCCCAGCCGGGCGGCGTGTGCATACCGGCCGAGCTCGGCAGGCGGCCCAGTACGGTGGTCAGTTGAAATCCAGAGTGCAACGCCGGACACCGGGGATTTTGCCAAAGCCGAGCGCATTCCTGCTGCCCGACCCGACCCCTCAGGGCGTCAGTTGGGGACCGCGCGCGGCTCCCGCTTGCGGAACGCCGGACTCTCGACAATTCCCACAATGAGCGCGGACCAGCGGAAATTGCGGACCGCGGCGTCGCGAACGATCTGGCGCACCGATGGCTGGTCGTAATACTCCAGACGGCGCCCGAGTGCGTAGGCCATCAGCTTTTCGGTGACGGTGCGGGGGAATTGCTCGGGCTCGTCGACAAGCACCGCCCGCAAGCCCGAAAGGCCCTCGATTTTCTCGCCGCTGGCCGTGGTTCCGCTTGCGTCCACGGGTTTGCCGGACTCGTCCGTCGTCCGCCAGCCGCCGATGACATCGAAATTTTCGAGCGCAAACCCGAGCGGATCGATCACCGCGTGACAGTTGTTGCAGGTTGGGGAGTTTCGGTGCAGTGCCAGCCGGTCGCGGATCGACGGCGGTACGGCGCCAGGCTTCGCCTCGACGAGGGTCGTGTTCACTCCCGGCGGCGGCGGCGGAATGGGGGTGCCGAAAATGTTGTTCAGCAGCCACTTGCCGCGAAGAACGGGCGAGGTGCGGTCGGGGTAGGAGGTGGTCACCAACAACGCCCCCTGCGCGAGCAGTCCGCCGCGCTGCTCTCGGTTCGGGAGCGTCACTCTCCGGAAGCGGCTTCCGTAGACGCCGGGTATCCCGTAGTGGCGGGCGAGCCTTTCGTTGACGAACGTGTAGTCGGCGCTTAGCAGATCGTTCACGCTGCGGTCTTCGCGAAGGGTGCTCGCCACGAACATTTCGGTTTCCCGCTGGAAGGCCTCGAGCAGACTCTCGTCGTAGTTGGGATATTTCTCCGGATTGACCACCACTTCTTCGACCTGCCGCAGGTTCAGCCACTGAGCCGCGAAATTGTTCACCAGCGCGTCGGTGGCGCGGGGGTCGGCGAGCATGCGCCGCACTTCGGCTTCCAGAATCGACGGCTTGGCGAGTTCTCGCTGTTCGGCCAGCGTCAGCAGTTGATCGTCAGGGATGCTGCTCCACAGGAAAAACGACAGGCGGGAGGCCAATTCCAAATCGGTGAGCGGGTAGGGGGCCGTGCCGACGGGCTTGGCAGGATCGCGGTAGACGCGCAGGAGAAAGTCCGGATCCACCAGCATGCGCTCGAGCGCGAATTGAATCCCGTCATCAAAGGTGCCGCCGCCCTTTCTGCCCTCATCGAAAAATCCGAGCAGGGTATTGGTGTCCGCCTTGGTCACCGGACGGCGATAGGCGCGGCGGGCCATTCTCGAGAGAATTGTCGCGGCACACGACCGGTCTTCGGGCGTAGCGTGGGGTTGACAAACGAAGATCGCGCGGCGGCTGGGGGTGTCTTTTGCGGCGCCAGCGGTCCGATAGGGTCCCCCGATTTGAACGGAGCCCACGTTCGCGTAGTCCATGTAGATCTGGTCGTCGGCGATGACTCGGCCTCGCTGCACCGGTTGCGGCAGCCCTTCGGGTTCCCAGAGTTCTCTAACGAACGAAACGCCCACCACTCGCGAACCCGCCTCGACCGGCAGGCGAACCTCCAGGCCGGCGTCCCCGGTGAGCTGCATGTAGGTTTCCCATTCGGGATCTCCCGCAAAGCCGGGCTCTCCGTCGCCGGCGTAACTGGACGCCGCGGGCCTGCCTTTGGCTGCGCCTCCGACGGTGAACCGCTTCAGCAGCTTGCCGTCCAGTCGAATCTCGAGTTTCTGCGGCCACCCCATCCCTTTGAGGTAGTCCTGATACTGGCGTTGGAGCCGGACCTTGATGAGGTATTCGCCGTCGACCGGGAAGTCGTAGCGAATCGCGATGCCGCCGCGCGATCCGAACGGCAAGTCTTCGCTCTGTCGATCATTTTGCAGCACGTGCAGAGGGATCTCGAAAGTCTCCAGGTTCGGCTTGGTGGGCGGGAGTCCGGTGGCCAGCCGGGTGACCTGGCGCGCCACCGACAGATACCGCTCCAGGTGAGCTGTGGAGATGGAAAGGACGTCGGCGAAGTTATCGAAACTTCCGTCGGCGGTATCATCTCCAGGAAGCAGCGGCTTGACGTCGAGGTCAATCGCGAACAAATCACGGATCGCATTGTTGTATTCGGCGCGATTGAGCCGCTGCACCGCGCTGATTCGGCCGGGATTGGGGTGGGCCGTCCACGCCTGGTCGACTTCATTTTCGAGCGCGGTCGCCACCACGCGATACGTGGCCCGATCGGGTCGCGGCAACCCCCGGGGCGGCATCGACCCGGCTCGCAGCTTGCCGATCACGCGCTCGAGCAGCTCCGCATGGGCTTCGGGTTGGGAGAGGTCCAAAGTGTCGAGTGCCAGCCCTGCGGTGTGGAGTTTCTCGTTGTGACAGCGGATGCAATAGCTGTCGAAGAACGCCCTGGGGGTTGGCGGCGGACTGGCGGAAGGCGGCTGGGCGCTCAACAGCGCACAGGTGACTACCGCGGCGCCGAAGGTAAGCGAAACCTTCGGCGCGTGATACCGTATCGGCGCGCGCCGCTCGGGCAGTGTCTCCATCAAAGCCTCCGGACAAGCGAAGTATACACCGGTATCGAGCCCCCCTGTGGGGACCAAAGATCAGCCGGTGCGCGGTGGTCGGATCAGGCTGCTCCCATGGGGACAGCGCTTATCCTCACGCGCCTTTCTTTGTCAGTTCGCGGTAGACGACCTCGGTGAAGCTGGCGAATGCCGGGCCTCGGCCGCCGCGGCCTTGAGCCGGAGGCGTGTCGCCAACGGCGGCCTTGATCTCTTCGAGAGACTTCCCCTCGGCAATCAGGTCTTTGATCTTGGCCCGCTTGGCCTCGGTATCGGTCAGCCGCTTCTCCACGGCAGCCTTGGTCTGGACATCGCCATGCCCGGGGACGAGCTGGTCCGTATTGAGAGCGACGATTCCCTTGACAGTGGTAATCCAGCCTTCCGATGAGCCGTTTTTCTCCAGATGGATGAGCGGGTCAGGGAGCTGGGTCGCGATAATGTCTCCTGTGAATACGATCTTCTGGTCGGGCAGATAGACCACCAGGTCCCCGCTCGTATGCGCCGGAGCCCAATGGAGCAGTTCGAGCTTGACGCCGTCAATTTTCCGGTTCTCTTTGTTCTTAGTGACCACCGCTGTGGGCAGGTGACCGGCTGGAGGGGCGCCCCGGCCGCCGCTGGCGAGCGCCGTCTCCTGTTCCTTCTTATTGTTTTCTTGGGCAATGATGGTGATTCCGGCTGGGAACGACGCCAGGCCGTTAACGTGGTCTCCATCACTATGGGTGAGGATCACGGTGGACACCGGCTTGGGAGTGATCTTGGCGATATCATCCAGCAGCTCCTTCCCACCCGCCGCAGTCGTCTTCGCGTCAATCACGATCACTCCTTTATCGCCGATGAGGACACCGCTATTCCCCCCGCCGCCTTCGACCCAGTACACGGTTGGCTTCAGCTGGTGGACCATCAGTGGCGCCGGTGCCGGGCCTTGCGCCGTAGCAAGTGTGGCTAGCGGGCTCAGGCCGGACAGCACGGCACCCCAGAAACAACGACGGTTCTGATAACGCATGCGCGACATTCTCCTTTCTGTCAACAGACTCTATCACGGCGGCGGCATCCATAGGCATCGACCGGCGGGCGGCCAGACAAAGTTCTGGCACCCGCAAGACTTAGATTCGTCGCCTGAACCGCAACTCCATGCAGGGGGGCGATCGGAGAAGCAATTGGCAAAACCCCAATGCGATCTCAGTCCGCTGGGGCCGACCGGCGTTGTCGGTTTGGCACTTCTAGCTCGCCTGCCTTGATTGCGGAACCAAATTCCCGCATGTTTGGAAAGCTGCGAGTGGTTCATCAGAGCCGCGCCCAGCAAGGCGGTGGGCCACGGCCTGATCCGCCAAACTCGCTGATTGGCACGGGTAGAAGGCTTCTCCCGGCAGGTCCGATTGCTCGCAGCCGCCGCGATCGATCGACGCGCCCATTGCGGCCTCGCCTCATCGAGACCCTCGGTTTGGCTCTTCCCGGGCAGTTCCGATGGGAAGTTGTTAAGAAATGGAGGGGCGTACCGTTGACACCATATGACGGCTTGGCGATACTGGGTAGCCGTCCGTATCGTGAGGTCCCGATTTCACCACAAAACAGGAGTGGCAATGAACCCGTGGGCAACCAACCATCGCGCCCCGGAGAGTGGGGCGTCCTCAACTCGCGGCGCATCCCGCCGGGATCTTCTCAAAACGTTTGCCACCGCCGGGGCGGGGGCCCTGTCGCCCGCCTCCGCACTGATTGCTCAGTCTGCGCGGCCCGCTAACGAAGCCACCGTCGGCCGCATTGACGTTCACCATCACATGCAAACCCATTTCGTGCCGGGCGGAGCCGATGCACACTGGACGCCTGACAAGTCGCTGGACGAGATGGATCGCCACGCCATCGCCACAGCCATGCTATCGCACCCGGGAAATGGGGACCAGATCTACGACGGCACCGAGAAGGGGCGTGCCCTAGCGCGAAGGATCAATGAATATGGGGCGAAACTGGTCAGCGCGAACCCCAAGCGCTTCGGGCTTTTGGCGGCGCTGCCGATGCGGGACGTGGAGGGAACGCTCAAGGAGATTGAATATGCCCTCGATACCCTCAAGGCCGACGGCTTCGGGATCCTCAGCAACACTGGCGAAAAATGGCCGGGAGATCCCACTTATCTGCCGATTTTCCAGGAACTCGATCGCCGCAAGGCCGTGGTCTTCATCCATCCTTATGTCAACAAATGCTGCCGCCAGCTGGTCGCCGGCGTGGGAGACGCGGTGGTTGAGTACGATTTCGACACAACGCGAGCTATTACCAGTCTGCTGTTCAACGGTGTTCTTTCCCGGTGCCCGGACGTCCGCTTCATCGTGAATCACTCCGGGGCGGCGGTGCCGGCGCTGGCCGGACGCATCAAGGATCGTGTTCCCGGGGCGCAGACGAGTAACTTCGGTGCTCGACCCGGCAATCATGAAGGCAAGAATGACAAAATTCCAAATGGCGTCTTTTATGAGTTGAAAAAGCTCTACTACGAGTGTGCGCACGCAACTTACCCGATGCCGATGGCGGCGTTGACGAGTCTCGTTCCCACTTCCCAGCTTCTGTTCGGCACCGATTACCCGGCCGAGCCGATGGAAAGTACGCTTGACCAGCTTCCCAACGATGCACTTTCACGCGAGGTTCTTCGGGCGCTCGATCGCGGCAACGCCGAGCGTCTGTTTCCGCGGTTGAAAGCGTAAGCGCACGGATCGGTTATGAAGCATTTCTTGGTTAACTGCTTATGGGTCTCGGCCTCTTCGATGATGGTTCTGGCACAGACTCCACATGCGCCGTACGCGCCGTTCACGGCGCGGCAGGCTGAGCTTGGTAAAGAGCTGGCCGCCAAGTCGCTTGAAATTCGGAGACAAATCACGGATGGAAGCGCTCCGGCCGAGCCGTTCAGAATCATTGGAAATCTTTATTTCGTCGGCGACGCCAACGGCGAAGTTTTCCTTTTGACCTCGCCCAAGGGCCACATCATGATGGGTGCCGGAGCGGCGAACTCCACCGAATCGATTCAGAAAAATATCGAGAGCCTGGGTTTCAAGATGACCGATGTCAAAGCCATCCTGCTCAACCACAACCACGGTGATCAGTCAGGCGGTGCTGCGCACATGAAAGAGAAGACCGGCGCTGCAGTGATGGCCGGATTCGGGGAAATCCCTTACATGGAACATGGCATGTTCAACCCGCCTGCCATCCCTGTGCCGGCGGCTACCGATGGACGGGGCGGGCGAGGCGGCGGACCACCGCGCTATCCCCCGGTCAAAGTCGATCGTGCGCTATTTGATGGCGACGTGGTCAGGGTGGGAGCATTGAGCGTGACCGCGTACCTGATACCAGGGCACAGTCCATCCTCCACGACGTTTGCGTATACGGTTCGGGATGGAAGCCGTGACTACAAGGTCGTAGAATTTTGCTGCTGGGAGTATCCCGACGACCTGAGTCAGAACGGCTATATTACCGAAGCCAGTGTGCGGCACACATTCGAGACTTTCCGCAAGCTGTATCCCGTCGACATCTACCTGGAGTTAGGTGCATACGCCTGGGGCGGGACGCTCGACCAGCCATCGGGAACGATCACCGAGCGGATGGCAAAGCTGAAGGCCGATGGCAAACTCTTCGTGAATCGGGAAATCTTCAACCAGTTCTCCGCCGCGCGGGAGGTTGAATTCGAGGACAAGATTGCCAAGCTGAAGACGTCAAACCACTAAGGGCGGCAACGCCTGTACGAGGAGGCGACGGTGAGCGAATCCAATCGGCTGACCTCTCTTCTGTTGGGCGTGGAGCTCGCAAGCGTCTCAGCGCTTGCCCACCACCCAACGTTCGTCCCCCACGACGCCTCGAAAGCCTTTGCGCACAAGGCGGTCGTGACGGAGTTTCATAAAGGCTCCTACTGATCTGCCCGCTTGAGGCTCGCATATACGGCCTCGACAAACATGTTGGTCGTCCAGGGCCCGCTGGTCGTGCCATAGCGATCGTCAAAATCCGCCGTGACTCTGGCTGCTTTCACCTGTTCGAGGCTGGCGTTCGTGAGGATCATCGCCTCGACGCGATCGCGAATGATCGCCAGCATGTCCCGGTACTCGGAGACTTCGTATTCGTCGCACAGCCGCCCCCGGCCGGGGATGACGAGCGTACCGCCCTCTCCCTCGTGCTTGTAGATGGTCTTGCCGAGAATATTGTTTAATGCCGCGATCTCGCCTCTGATGCTGCCGCCGTGGTTTATGTCGATGAACGGATATTGCGTGGTGGTGAGGATCTCGCCGGTCACGATGACATCCGAGCGGCGGAAATGCACGATCGTGTCGCCGTCGGTGATGGCGTTGGGTTCGTAAAAGACCTCGACCCCTTCGTCGTTGTGGTACTTTCTCCTGCGGCCCTCTAGGAAGGTGTCGGTGGGTATGCCGGAACTCGGAGAGCGGGCTGCGTTCATACGGTTCTGAACGTTCTGGTGCGCGATGATGGTGGCGCCTCGGCCAGCGTCGGCAAACTGAGCGGAAAAAAACGAGCCAAACAGGCTCGGGTCTTCGCCGGAAGCGTGTAGCTTGACGTTCCCGCCGGTGTGCGCGGCGTGGAAGCTCGTGTTGACGATGAACTGGATCGGCTTGTCGCTGAGTCTGCGGATCGCCGCGATCACTTTGTCGGCCAGTTGGCCGGCGCCGCTGTCCACCACGAGCGGCCCCTGGTCGCCGACTTGCACGGCGATGTTGCCACCGTCGCCCACCAGCATGGAGACGCTCCCCTGCACAGGCAACACGTGAACCTCGCCATCGTGCGGGTCGGGGTCCAGAGCCCGGCTCGCATGCGGAGGACCGGAGGGCACCTCTAAGGACGTCACGGCGGCCTCGGAGGCGGCCGGGCCCTTCAATTTCGCCATAAATTCCGGACGCATCGTTTCGGCGCCACCGAGCGCTCCCAACAGCGGAACCTGGTGCTGATCGGAGTACTCGTGCAGGAAGGGGTTCTGGCCGAAAAGGTAGTTGGGCACCTGGTCGTTCGCCCGATTCAAGAGCAGTTCGCCGTCGTCACAAGCATACAGCCAGGCATCCGGGTTCCGTACGCTGCGCACCATCTCTGTGGTGCGGATCAAGGGCTCGGCGAGATACACCGGATCGCTAAGCACCGACACGTACGTGATGCTGTCGCCATGCCGGAGAAAATGTTCCACCAGCGTGGCCTGATCGCTTTGAGTCATGCCATTGGCTTTGATCCAGTTCCGTTTCATGTGGGTTGTATACACGGTCAAACCATTGCCCACATACTGGCCCGTGGAAAAACCCAGGAACGTGTGCTGCGCATAGGCAGGAGGGTGCGGGCGCCCGTCCATCCAAATGGTTCGCGTTCCCTCGGTGATCTGGCCGTACATCTTGATGGCGATCAGCCTCTGCGTATGCGGGTCTCGCTCCTCCCAGAACCGGTAGTTCCCACCGCCGTGCAGCAGAAAGTGTGGGCTGTATTGCGCGCATTGCTGCTGCGGCGAGGCGTTGCGGGAGGGATTCCAGGAAAGAGCATATAGCCGGCCCGCTTCATTAAGCGGGTACCCGCCGTAGGCTACCAACTGGATGGTTGCGTTCGAATCCGTGTTCTGCAGGGTATTAAACCAAGCCCCCGAAATATCGATGCCCGACGATTGCTCGGGGCCTTGTCCAAAAGCCGCGGTGCCTGTCAACACCGCCGCCAGCAGGAGGGAAACGGCATAGGTACACTTCATGGCGCCTCCTCGAGACCATTCGATAATACTCAAGGCGGAGGCCTCTTACAACGGAAAATTGTGAAGAGGACGCGCATGAGATACACTGGACGGCCGATGATTCGTCGCGCCGCCTTCGCGGCCGGGATGGCAGCGTTCAGCATGTATGCCCAAGCTCCAGCAGGACGAGCGGGCGCCCCTCAACCACCTCCGAATGCCAAGCAGTCAGCTCCTTTCGATATCACCGGTTATTGGATGTCACTCATTACCGAGGACTGGCGGTATCGGATGCTGACTCCCCCTAAAGGCGATTTTGCCGGCGTCCCGTTGAATCGCGAGGCCTTGAAAATCGCCAACTCCTGGGATCCCGCCGGCGATGACGCGGCAGGCCAGCAGTGCAGGGGCTATGGCGCACCGGTCATTATGCGTCTTCCGGGACGCC
>JAGWQP010000136.1 GCA_028876805.1 Acidobacteriota bacterium
CCTTTATGCGAAGGATCCGGCAGCTCCAATCGGTTTACGGACCATGCATTGCGGGAAGGTACGTACAGGATTCCGGTCTCGGGATCAGCCGCCGCACCACCCCAGTTTCCGCCGCCTCCCGAACTCGGCCGCTGGATGGTCCCTTCTAGCGATGGCGGAGTGAACAGCGGCCCCAGTCTGAAACCTCTTACGGCAGCCACGGCCAAGCTGTGGATTTGCGGTGTGAAGTCCGCAAGGTCGTTCGCTAAGGCGCCTTGGTATTCGTAAGGCGCTGGTTTGGTGGGAAAGGGCTGCGTGCGAGAAGCCTCCTCGCCGGGGATGTCCGACTGGGGAACGGGGCGCTCTTCGATCGGCCAGATCGGCTTCCCTGTCACGCGATCGAAGGCGAACAGGAATCCCTGCTTGGTGACCTGCGCGAGCATCTTTACCGGCCTCCCAGCCACCCTCACGTTCATGAGCGTGGGCGCGGCAGGATTGTCGTAATCCCAAAGCCCGTGGTGGACGGTCTGGAAGTGCCACACGCGCTTGCCCGTTTCCACATCCAGGCAGATGACACTTTCGGCGAACAGGTTGTCGCCATGGCGATGCCCGCCGTAATAATCGGGTGCCGTGGTGTTCGTCGGAATATAGATGTAGCCCAGCTCGTCGTCCGCACTCATCATGGACCAGGGCGTCGCCTTCCCAGCATAAGCCCAGGAATCATCCTTCCAGGTGTCGATGCCGTAGTCCCCCGGCCGAGGAATGGTCCGGAACGTCCACCGTAGCTTTCCGCTGCGGACATCGAAGGCTCGGATCCAGCCGGGGATCTGTTCCTTGTTGATGATGTAGGAAGAGATCGACGCCGGCGTGAGCACCACATCACGAACCACCAGTGGAGGAGACTGCACCGAATAGGTCAGAGCGTTTAGCCAGTCGCGCTCGCCGCGCTGGGCGCGGGGCAGCCCTTCCATCAGATCCACGCGGCCGTGATCGCCGAAGTCATCTCGGGGGCGGCCGGTCTTGGCGTCGACAGCGATGAGGTGGCCGTCGCCGGTGCCCCAAAAGATTCGCTCTTCTTTTCCATCTGTCCAGTAAGCGACACCGCGCTCGTTCCAGCGGGCACTCATGGTAGTCGTTCCGGATTCGTAGCTTTTTGGGTTATAAACCCACTTGGTCACCCCGGTCCGCGCATCGAGTGCCGTGGCTACCGACGAGGGCGAGTTGAGATACAGGACACCCGCGATCATCAGCGGTGTCGCCTTGAAGTTTGATGTGAACGGTGGGGCGCCGTCTCGCCAGCGGGAGGGGTCCAGACGGTTCAACTCCGCAAAAATGCTGCGGGGATCCGCGGTCCATTCGCCTCCAGAAATGGTCATGCTCAGCGTTGCGTCGGGAGACTTGGCTCGCCAAGCGATCCTCAGCTTCGAGAAATTATCCTTATCGATCTGGTCTAGTGGTGAGTATTTGGAACTGCCCAGGTCGCCGCCGTAGGCGGGCCATTCTCCGCTCGCCGTGCTCGGTCGATTGGCGGTCTGTGCGTTTAAGAACCCTGTTGCAGCGATCAAACAACTAATGAGCCCTCGACCGATCATCTTCCCCTCCGCCTCAGGCGCTCTAAGAGTCTTGAAACCTTGCACATTATATGCCCCTCTCTGGTCACGCGACTAGTCGCCCGGGGCCGCCAAGCGCGAGCCAGCCAGCTATAGCCTGACCGGCGCGCTTCGATCCAGGAACGAGGCAACCCGTATGATCCGCACGGAAGCGATTGCGTTCAATTACTCCCACATCGCCCACCCGGAAAGTGTGCCCGTCCCGGCTGAAAGTGTGGCCCGTCATTCGTTGATCGTCGCACTACCCCGTTGGGTGAGACCATCGGGTCTTCGTCGAAACGCGAACAATACCGCCGGCTCGAAGCCGGGTGAAGATGATGAGCAGCCCTTTGCATGGCGCCTTGACGATTCGGGCGCCAGTTCTGCGCAACGTTGACGTGCTCACGCTGCGAGGCAAGTACTGACTTGGAAATCGAACGCGGTCAGAGGCCACAAATGATGTCCGGCGTCGCCGGCAGCGAGCTTGGCTTGTGACATCCGCCCATATCGTTACGCTTGTCGCTGTACCAGGCGAGGCATCCGACACAGATGCGCCCGAGCAACTTTCTGATGACGATCGCGTGCCGCTAATCGTAATTCGAAACAGATTCGGTTCGAAACCGTCCGTAACTCAAACCGGGCCCACGACCAAGTGCACCGGTTTGCCGCAAACGGCCAGGCATGTTGTGGCGGCGGAAGGGCCACCGCTCTTCTCGAACCGAGACGGTTGCGGCAGCGATGTGCCGATTGCGTTGGGCCAAAGGATATTATCTTTGATGTTGGACCTCCTGCTCCTAGCGCTGCCCATGATGGTCGCTGTTAAGCAGCCGGTTACCATCGTCTTCCACACACCGGGGCGATTCCTCCAGGGGGTCGGTGGATGACTTCACAACGCGCGGATAATTGGTCCACGGGTTCGTCAAAACCTTCGGGTCTTCCACGGTAGCCTGATATACCAGGTTTTCGCCGTCGCGCCAGAGACGCTCGATCACGTGCATGGCGTCGCTGTGGAAATAGCCGTCTTCACCAAACCACGTGCTGTCAACAAAATTGCTAACTTCCACTATCAACACATCTCCCTCCCAATGCCCGACAGAGTCTCCATAATAGGAGGGATTCGCATCCTTCCGATGCGCACGGCCATCAGTAGGAATGATGCGATATGGATCTCCAGAAATGTCCTCGTAGAAGAAGACGATTTCGTTTGGCAGTTGAATGATCTTTCGCGGCGGGCCGATGCGCGGCACGCCGGGCCTCCCGCAATAGAAAACGTCGTCCGTCTTGCTCTCGTTGTCGGACAGATACTTCACCTTCTCCAGGAACTCCGGCTTATAGGAGGGTGTCGGTGTCCACGGAAGGGCACCCGCGACCGGGACTTTGGACTGCCGCCGTGCGCTCTGATCGAAGGTCTTCACGGTCGTCGATCCATTCAGCACTCTTTTCAGGCCTCCGGCGGGCAGGCCGATCCCGAATGCCCAAACCCCGCTCAGGTCGGGATGGCCGTCGGCCGTGCGCGCAATTTTTGCCGCTGGACTCTGCTGAGCAGCCGCAAACACGGGGAGCAGGAAGGCGGTTGTTAACACGCCAAACAGACTGTATTTCATGCTGCACTCTCCTTGACAGCGCTCGACTGATTACTTGACATCGTCGGGATTCACTAATCCCAAGGCACTCCCGTCAGGCGACGTGATTTTTTGAAGGTACCTGTCAAGGGAGCCATCCTTCGCGAGGACTCCCTGCACGGTAACGGTTTGCCCGATGGCTTCGGCAAAATCGACCCTGCCTACTCCAGCCCTCCTGAACCAGGCCGGTGGATTGCTCTCGAACTTCCACCACTCGGTCCCGCTGCCGCCCCGGGCATCAATGAACACCTCAATGTGCGGATTCACCCAGTCGACGTCC
>JAGWQP010000137.1 GCA_028876805.1 Acidobacteriota bacterium
CCTCGGCTGGAAGGTCCGTGGCTAGTGGGTGTAAAGTCCTAGGGCTGTATCGTAAACGCTCCGGCAGACGGGAACTTCGGGAGCACGCTGAAATCCGGGGCCGGAGCGTTTTCGATAGAGCGACTTGAAGTGAGCGGATTGGACTCTCGACGTTATGGGTTTTGAATGCCTGCGGGGACGTTTAGAGGCCGAATTTGGATACGGGCTGAAGCATGTGTGAAGTAGATTGGGCGGCGCGGATGCCTCGCGGGCGTTGAGTTTCCGGTTTCGATTCGCGGGTTGTTCCGGCCACACTACGTCACGTGGTCGGAGCAGCAGATGATCGAATTCCACGCGCCGGAGCATTTGCGAAACGTGGTTCGGATTATCACTGAGACCGGTTTACGGGTGTACAAGGAACTTACTCCGATGAAGAAGGATCAAGTGGATCTGGAAAACGCGGTGGCTTGGATTCCGGATTCCAAGACGCCGAACGGTGTGGCGGAAGTTCCGCTCACTCGCCTTTCGGCGCAGGCGTTTCAGGACCAGCTTCGGGTTGCGGGTCCAGGACCCTACTTGTTTCCCAGTGACAAAAATCCATCAGGGCACCAGACGACCTTAAAGACCGTTTGGCACAAGACTCTGAGGCGCGCAAATATTCCTTATTTTCGGATCTACGATCTGAGATCGACGTACGCCACCCGGCTCAGTGCGGGCGGCGTCGCTGATGAGTGGGTCACCCAGTTGCTTCGCCAGGGCGACGCGAAAGTGTTCAAGAAGTACTCGCAGATGAAGCTGCAGATGAAGCGGGAGGCTCTGGAAAAGATCAACCGCCACGCCAACGAGGCGAAGGGTTTTGATACGGTCAAGGGTGCAGTGAGTAGGGTTTTGATACAGTTTTGATACGTTTTGAGGCTGAGAGCGGGTTTGGGAATGGATGTTCGATATGCAAGTAGTTTAAAATCAAGAGAGCTTCACCTGTCGGGGCGTAGCGCAGCCTGGTAGCGCACCTGCCTTGGGCGCAGGGGGTCGGGCGTTCAAATCGCCCCGCCCCGACCAATCCTTCTGGCTGATTGCAAAAAAGTTTGCGTGCGTAGAGCGTAGATCCCCACGCCAGGAGGAAAAAGAAGGACGTTCGCAGCGGCGAACACCAGCGTGAGGCTGAGCCGCATCACGTTGTAGAAGAAGCCGAGAATTCCGGTGTTGCGCCGTCCCTCCATCTTGCGGAGATACCCGAACGAGTAAACGGAGACGGCGGCCGCCAGCAGCGACAGTGCCAGTTGGAAGCAGACAGACAGCGTGTTTAGGCCCACCGTCCAGGCGAATAGCGGAACGCCGAATGGCAGATTCCACTCCGTCACGTAGCCCTTCGCGAACGCGGCGCCGCGGCCACAATCTCCAGAACCGCGCCCGCAATGCCTTCTCCGGTCAACCGGACATCCCCCCG
Source organism: Acidobacteriota bacterium (assembly GCA_028876805.1). Lineage (GTDB taxonomy): Bacteria > Acidobacteriota > Terriglobia > Bryobacterales > Bryobacteraceae > PSRJ01. The sequence continues at coordinate 1,427 of JAGWQP010000137.1, forward strand.
ATACACAGAAGAGTAAAAGGGGCGCGGCATCATGTTCGCCAACGTGTGGCTCCTAAACGCAGCCGAACCTCGCCCGGCGCTATGCGCGCAAGCCGTTAATTTCGGGGCAGGTCGGCTTCTGGGTAACACAGGTAGCTGAATCCGTGGCAGGGCGATAAGCCCGGGCGGCGCATGAAAGAACTGCCGCTGGACTTGCAGCCGCCCGTTCCTGGACTGAAGCGCTGAGCAGATCAGAGCCCGGGCAGGCTGTCGCGTCTGCGGCCCGGGGCGAGGCGGACGAACGCCTAGCCACCCCGGCCTCGCGTCTGCGGAAGTCTTCCATGAACTGGCGGTCCGGTACTCGCCAGTCAGCGTCGCTGAACTATCGGCGAGCCAAGCCGAAAAGAGAACAACTCCCCGCGCCCTACCGTTCCCGCCGCACAACTCGGCCAGGTTTGGCTCCGGTGTGCTCGCCGTCGCGGATCACCTCGACCCCATTGACCCACACCTCCGAAACTCCCGTCGCATACTGCATCGGCCTTTCGAACGTCGCGTGGTCCTGAATGGTCTGGGGGTCGAACACCGCGACATCCGCGAAGTAGCCTTCCCGCAACATGCCACGCCGTGCAATGCCGAGATTGGACGCGGGCAGGGACGTCATCCTCCGCACGGCCTCCTCGACCGTCAGCAGTTTCTCGTCGCGCACGTAGCGCGCGTACACGCGGGCGAAGTTGCCGTATGCGCGCGGATGGGCGCTCGACTTCAGAAACACTCCGTCGATCCCGCGGGAGTCCTCATCCGACGCGAAGCTCACCCAGGGAAGCACGATCTGGCGCCGCACGTTGTCTTCGTCCATCAGGAAGTACACCGTGCCCACGCGCGAATCGTCCTCCACCACCAGGTCCATCGCGGCATCCTCGGGAGAGGTGTGGCGCAGGCGCGCGACGTCGCCGAGTGTCTTGCCGGTCAGCGGCTTCAGCTTCTCGTTTTTGAAACCGATCAGCAAGACCTGATCGGGCGATCCCGTGGCTAGGTAGAGGTTATCCCACTTAGGGTCCGGCTCCCGCATCTCCTTCCGGACGCGCTTGCGGATCGCCGGGTCCTGGAGCCGCTTGCGCCATGCCTCCAGGCCGCCCTCCTGCACCCACGGCGGCATGGCGGCATCCAGTCCCGTCGCGCCGGCGGTGTAGGTGTACATGTCGGCAGTGATGTGCAGACCCGAGGCGCGCGCCTCTTCCACCTTGCGGATCACCTCGGGAAGGCGCGCCCAGTTCTTTTGACCCGCCACTTTCAAGTGGTAAATCTCGGCCGGAATCTTGGCCTGCCGCGCGATCGCGATCAACTCATCGATGGCCTCCATCTCGTGGTCGCCTTCGTTGTGGATGTGCGAGATGTACATGCCGTGATGCTTTGCCGCTACCTCGGCCAGGGCCACCAGCTCATCGGTCCGGGCGTAGGTCCCCGGCTGGTAAATTAGCGCCGAGGCGACGCCGAGAGCGCCGTCCTGCATCGCTTTTTCGGTGAGCGCGCGCATCTGATCGAGTTCCGCGGCAGTTGGCGCCCGATTGGCCCGCCCCAGCACGTACACCCGCGGGGTCGCGGCGCCGATGAACGAGGCGATGTTGGTGGAGATGCCGCGCCGCGCCAGAGTGTCGAGTCCCTCGGCCAGGGTATGCCACGAGACGTCGTAATGGATGTCAGTCTCCTGTCGCTCGTGCTCCGCGCGCATGGCATCGCTGAGCGGCCCTATCGATTCCCCTTCGCCGAGGATCTCAAGCGTCACTCCCTGCCGGATGTCGCTTTGCGAGCGTCCGTCCGCGAACAGGCCCCACTCCGAGCTCATCATGTTGATGAAGCCGGGAGCGATCACGTGGCCGTGGACGTCGCGCTCGATCTTTCCGCGCGCACCGGCGAGATCTCCCACTTTACCGATAGTGTCGCCGCTGATGGCGACGCCGCCGGCCGAGCAGGGAGAGCCGCTGCCGTCGCAGACGCGACCGTTGCGCAGGACGACGTCGTATTGCGGCGTCCGCGCGCACGAGGCGAGCAAGGCCGCCGCGGCGAATGCCATGGACAACGAGGCGACGTGTGGCAATTGAACTTTCCTTCGATCATCGGAATCATATCAAGTTTTACCAGGAGGTCCTCCCTTCGTTCGACGGTCGATGACCCCCGGGCTGGTTTTACTTATGAGCCTCACGAGTACCGCCATGTGTTTGCCCGTAATCCGTCCGTAAGGCGTGGGGAGCAAGGATCAGGGAGGAACTCGATTATTAGCGAGAGCGAATGAGAGCTGCGAGGGGACGAGGAACGTTGTTTGTTGACCGGAAGGGCGGCGGTTTGGAGGACACTGGCGCCGGAAGCGGGAAAAATTGTACGTGATAATCCGTCCGTAAGAGTTGCTGTCCTCAGACAGGGCGGGGTGAGGGAAGCGCCGCGAGGGCGGTTCGCCAGCTGCGAATCGCCGCGCCCAGATACCGCAGCCGGCACACCACCGAGCGGGCATGGTGCAGGAGCGTCCGGCCCTATTGAAGATCAAAAACCGTAGGCGTTTCGGTTTGGCGGCGAGCAACTCCGGCGGCAGGGCCTGCCCCAGCCCCAACACCTGTTGCGCCTCTTCGATCTTGGCGTCCCTCGTGGAACTGGACAAAGCGTTCCGTTTTGGCGACGAGCCTGGGTACCCGAAATGTCCTGTTATCAACGAGACTTCCGACGCGGTCGCGCCTGGGGTTTGGCGCACTGACCCGTGGGCGCGCACTGGTTTCCCTTGACCGCGATCGGTCCAGCGAAAACCGCTCCAGAAAGCCCTATCCGCGATTCGATTCAGGGCGTATTGATTCGAGGCGAGCTTTCAAACCGCGATTCCTCATTCCTCCGGCGTTCCAGAAGTCTGAAGTGGAACAATCGCCATCGGCCCGAGTTTTCAGCTCCTAATCCCTTAAGCCGGCACTTCTCACCGTAAGCCGACTACACGTCCAAGTGAAACGTGCGTGCTGCTCCCGCGATCTCGTTTTGCGCGACGGCGTCGCGACCGCGCACGATCTCGAATTAAGATCGAACGGACGAAGGAAATTCGAAGATGAAGACTGCCCTCTGCTCGCTGATTCTCATTGCGTTGGAGCGTGCTCGCTCCCCTCTGCGGTTCTTTGGCATACACCATTGGGATCACTGGGCAAGACAGGCTGTAACCATTTCAGAGCTCCGCCGGACGGTGTGAGGAAGGCCGTTAGGCGTTACCGGGCCTGTGCGAGTGTTACATCCCTGGCGATATACAGGACCAACGCGATGCGGCCGGTGTCTTCCAGCCAATGATATTCCACGACACCGGCGCCTGCTTTTTGCGACGTGCTTCGGAGCGGAATGTCCGTCTCGCCGATTTTGAGGTGTACGTTTTCCAGTGACAGGTGTACGGAATCAACGGAGCCTGCGGCAGACTGCGCGGCCGTGTAAGTGACCTGGCCCACTACTCTGGAACCGGCTTTGGCGGCGATGACGCCGCCCGCCTCCACATCTTTGGAAAGTACGAAGGTAACCGGCCTCGCGGTCTCCGTCGTGGCGGAACGCAGGTCCTCGACGGAAAAAAGCGACACCGCGGTGCCGTCGCGCAGAACGAGCCGCGGCCGCGCTACCGTTTTCGGCACATGCGTCGTCAGCCAGCGGTAGATGAATTCCTGCATCAGATGAGAGGATGCCCGGCCGCTGAAACCCAGCA
>JAGWQP010000138.1 GCA_028876805.1 Acidobacteriota bacterium
ATTAACGGCGTGATCAACGGATCGTCAGCGAAGCCGTTGCTGTTTGGGTGCCTCGGCATGATGATCGGGGTGTGGATTCTGGCTCCGAACGGGCACTTCCTGTTCCATCGTTTTGGGCTCTCGGTTCCCGTAGCCGCCACAGTCGGGTGTTTAGTGGGAGCCGCACTGGGATACGCATGCACCCACGCCTTATTTCACCTCCGTACGCGAAAGCAGAGGGTAATTCCCGTCCTCAGGATCACAGAGCGGGAGGTTCGCGCCGGACTCCACGCAGCATGGCACGGCCTTTCGGGAAGGCACGCCTAGGTCGACCCGCGCCAGGCGGCCAGGACGAGGGGGTGTATTCGTGTATTGCGCCTCGCCGGACGCCGGTATTCAGGTTGGCTCTCCGGCTCACGATCGACACAATCATCGCACGCTAGCGCAACCGGGACACACCGCGTTGATATTGATTGCGGTGTGCCGGCGGTGCGCGGGCTATTCGGCGACAACACTGGGCGTCATTTCGGGTGCGCATCACTCTTCTATCGGAAAGATTTTGTTCTTTCCCCTGCTCAAGGGCGTCGTGACAAGCGCCGTCCTGTTTCACCGGTCAGCAGCTGAAGCGAAACGATGGTGACGAGCACGTTGACCAGCCCACGCCGGCCGTTCGATGGTTGGCCGTGCTCAGCGTGATGCTGTTCGGCTGCTTCGCTATCAGCCTGGGGCCGTTGTTTTGGCTGGCCATCTCTCAAATCTATCCGCTAGGGGTGCGTGGACTCGCCATGGGCATTGCCACGATGACGAATGGGGGCTTCAAGCTGCTAGTGGTCCTCACCTTCCCGCTACTGGTTGAGTCGCTGGGCGCGCTTCGACTTTCTGGATTTATCGGGCGGCGAGCGTCGCGACCCTGGTGTTCTGGCACCGATTTGTTCCGAGGAGGAAGGGGTGGTCGCTCGAGGAGATCATTGTGCACTGGTATCGCTTTCGCTGACTGCCAGAACTGCGCTACACGCCAAGGGCTGCGCCCGGATACTCGGTGATCACGTTCCGCTCGAGGATGTGATCGAGGTGGTGCTGCATGTGCAGTACGTAATCTTCGATCAGGAATTCGAGCGTCACTGGCTGGCTCTCGCCGACGATGCACTTGCGCCCCATCAGGTTCTCCGGCAGGTGCTCGACCAGACGCGCCAGCAACAGGTTGTAGTTCTTCCAGAAATCGATCAGGTCCGCCCACGGCATCTCGTGATACCGGTGCGCGTTCACCCAGCCGTCCTGCTCGTAGCCGAGACCGTGAAACTCGGGCTCAAGTGAAGCCCGCACAAAGCGGACATGGTTGTTGGTTGCCGAATCGATCAGGTGGCCGAGTTCTTCCTTCTGAGACCACGCCCCGGCCGCGGGCTTTCGGCTCGCGTCGCGCTCCGTGACGGCTTTGAGGAAGACAGCCTCGCGATCGACCGCCTCCTTAAGCGATTGTGCAAGGTGTTCTGGCATGAACTATTATAAAATTTGCGTGGCGACTCTTGCCGAACCCGTCCGAGGCGCCCAATCGCGGTGGATCATCGGCCGCCGCGTGGATCTCTCGCTAGTGATCGGCGGAAGCCTTGCCGGCTATCTGTACCTGCTGCTGTTTACGGTGCTGCATCTGCCTGCCTCGTTTCTCTGGTGGTTCTGGTCGCTGGGATTCGATGGCACGCACATTTTCGGTACCGCGTCGCGCACTTTTTTTGATCGGGAAGCGCGCGAGCATCACCCCGGATTGCTCTTTGGCAGCCTCGCTTTCTTTTTCCTGCTCGGTCCGGTGATGGTCCTGGCTGGAGGGAAAGGATACCTGGCGCTGCTGGTCGCGGTCTGGGCCTACTATCACGTCATGCGGCAGCATTATGGATTTCTGGTCCTCTATAAGGTGAAGGGCCGCGACCTGCGGCCGCTCGACAATCTTCTGGACCGCGGGTTTCTCGGCGTCATGCTGGTCTTCCCGCCGTTTCACCGCTTCTTCATTCATCACCCCCAGGAGCTGGGCCTTCCGTTTTCCCTGGCGCGTTTGGAGACGCCCGCGTGGATCCTGGTCGTCGCGACCGCTGCCGCTTTCCTGACCCGCCAGGTGCTCCGGTGGAGGGCAGGCGATCGCTTCAACCTTCCCAAGTACCTTTTGATGGCATCGGTGATTCCGTTACACTGGCTGACGTTCGCGTATCTGAGCTGGCAGGCGGCCACCCCGACCGTGACCATCGTTCACAACCTGCAGTATCACGCGCTCATCTGGTTTCACAACCGCAACCGTTACGGTGTGACCGATGCCGGCGGCCGCCACGGCCGCGTTCCGACGGCCGTGAGCCACAGCCTGCTGGCGTACGCTGGGATGGCCTTGGTGTTCAGCGCAGTGTACCGCATTCCGGGCTTTCGCCTGGGTGCGGTTTCCGATTTGGCTTTTGGCTTCTTCTGCGGCTTCGGGTTGACGCATTACTATCTCGACAGCCGCATCTGGCGGGTCCGTCATGACCCCGGTCTCCGGCACGCGCTGGCGCTCGCTTAAGGGAATTACGGGCTGGAATCGGGCGCCGTTTAGGGTAATCTGTTTAAGTGCTGGTGAAGATTCCTTACGATCAACGGTTGCGAAAACTCTCGCGGTTTGGTCCCACCCTGACGTACCTGATGGAGACCGAAGCGCACGTCTATGCGCTGGCCATCGCCGCCAGCGTGATACTCTCGTTCTATCCGTTCCTCACGGTGATGCTCTCGTTGTGCCGCAACGTGTTTCACTGGCGGGCCGCCGAAGCAGCCATCTTTCTCGCCGTCAACGATTTTTTGCCCGGCGACATCGGCGATCTGGTGCAACGGAACTTGCGCTTGCAGCACGCGGTGCCTCTTACCTCGGTTTTCCTGCTGCTGTTCACCGCCAACGGCGTCTTTGAGCCGCTCGAAGTGGCGCTCAACCGCGCTTGGGGCGCGGGACACAACCGGCCGTATTGGAAGAACCAGCTGGTCGCGCTGGGCATGATTTTCGCCTGCGGAGGCCTGGCGCTGCTCTCGTTTTTGTTGACCGCCCTCAACACTGGCTGGATGGCCGATTGGGGCATCTCTCACGCCTCCATTCAGACCTGGATCAATCTGATGTTTTTCAAGCTGGCCGCTCTGCCGATATCGATTCTGGCGCTGTTCCTGGTTTACTGGCTCCTGCCCAACCGCAAGATCGAACCAGCCCAGGTGGCGCCGGTGGCGATTCTGGTGGGGCTGGTGCTCGAAGCTTTTAAGTATGTCAGCCTGCTGGTCTTTCCGCTCATGAGAGACAAAATGCAGCGCGAGTACGGGCCGTTTCGTTATTCGGCTGCTATCCTTTTATTGGTTTTCGTGACCTCGCTGGTGGTGCTGGCCGGCGCAGAATGGACTTCCCGCGGCGCCCGCCAGGATCCGCTCTCGTGAGAGCCGCGTGAGCCCCCGGACCGACTGGAAGGCGATGGCCCACGCTCGCGGCTTGGACATTCCCGCCGCTGATCTCGACTCCGTCGCCCGGCGCCTGGAGGCCTTGGAAGAAGCCATCCGCCCGCTCGCCCTCACGCTCACGCCCGATCGGGAGCCCGCTACCTTGTTTCGCGCCGACCTGGAGAACGAGTGACGATCCGCGAGGCCGCTAGCGCCCTGCGCGAGCGAAGGCTTTCTTCGGTCGAACTCGCGCGCCACGCTCTCGAGCGCATCGAGCGTTTGAATCCGAAGCTGAACGCGTTCATCACACTCACGGCTGAAAGCGCCCTCGAACGCGCACGCCTGGCCGATGCTGAACTCGCTGCCGGACGGGATCGCGGCCCGCTCCACGGCATCCCCATCGCGCACAAGGACCTGTTTTACACGCGCGGTGTCCGAACGACCGGCGGCTCGAAAGTGTATGAACACTTCGTGCCGGACTCGGACGCTTGTGTGGTGGAGAAGCTGGACGCCGCAGGCGCGGTTTCGCTCGGCAAGCTGAACATGCATGAGCTGGCTTTCGGCATCACCTCCGGCAACCCGCATTTCGGGTCGGTACGCAACCCGTGGAACCCGGAGCACATTCCGGGAGGGTC
>JAGWQP010000139.1 GCA_028876805.1 Acidobacteriota bacterium
CCAGGTGGAAGGCTCCTCTTTGGTCAGCTCCCAGCTGCCGCGCGGCTGGTCCGCCCGCACGGATACGGGAATCGCTGGGAAGAACGGTGGACCGCCAGCTTCCAAGTTGAGCGTCCCGGCAGCGGACAGCGTTGCGTCGCGGATCACCTCCGCCTCAAGCCGCCGCACCGGGAATCGCCACAAATAGATGTCGGTCGGATCCTTCTCCAAGTCGGGAGCGCGGTAAAAGGCGGATGCCATTTTGTATGTTTCTGAAGTCATAATGAGCTTTTGCATCTGCTTTATGCTCCAGCCCCGGCGCACAAACTCGGTGGCCAGCCAATCAAGCAGTTCCGGATGAGAAGGCAGCATGCCCATCTTTCCGAAATTGCCCGGAGTGGCGACAATGCCGCGTCCGAAATGCCACCCCCAGATGCGGTTGATCATGACACGCGCGGTCAGAGGGTTGTCTTTGGAAGCGATCGCCTCGGCCAGTGCGCGCCGGCGTCCGGTGCTCACGTAATCGGACCGATTGGGCGGGTGTGGCCTGAGCACGGGGGACCCGCTACTCAGCACGGTCAGAAATCCGGGCTCGACGGGCGAACCTTTTTCGTCGGCCTTGATATCTTCGCCGGTGGCGGCGAAGTACAGGGGAGGAACTTCAAACTTCCGCCCCGGAGTGGGAAGGAAGCAGCACGTTACGTCGTAGGTGGGTCGGCCGGTCCCCGGAATGTGTGAGTCGCCCAGCCCGTCCGGCGACAGGCGGTAGTCGCCATCGCGAACGCCATCCGCGACCGGCAACGGAGGCGGCAGCTTGTCCTCAAGCTGCTGGATTTTGGCCTCGAGCGCCGCGCGTTTGGCCTCATCCGCATCGCTGAGTTTCAATGCCCGCTGGCGATATTCGGCGACGCCAAAAACCTGGTCAGCCTTCGCCCGGGCCTTAGCCTTGGCGGAAGCGTGGACGTCAACCTTCACATCGTCCGGGTTGACGTCATCGGCGCCGATCAGCACTTGCGCAACTAGCAGCTTCTGGCCAGGGGTTCGCTTGGCTTCGGGTGTTTTGATGGCTTCCTGAATGTCAGGGGGAAACTTCTTCAGCGCGTCTTGCACCTGCTGTTCCCGCTGCTTTTCGCGATAGGGCTTTTCGAACCGGGCGACCTCCTGCAGCAGAGGCTTGATCTGCTCAGCCAGCCGATCTTCGATCCGCTGGTACTCTGCCACTTGCTCGATGGGGGCGAGCGGGTGGTCGTACTCCACGTACCCCCAGAAATCGGCCACAGAGCGGTAATAATCCATGCGGGTGATTGGGTCAAACTTGTGGTCGTGACAGCGCGCGCAATTGACCGAAAGACCCATAAAACCCTGGTAGGTGGTCCGGATGAGGTCGTCCATGTAGTCGTACCGGTAGGAAGGGTAATTCTTCTCACGGAATCGGACGCGCGGGCCGACCCTGTAATAGGTAGTCGCGATCAAATTGTCGTAATCCGGCATGTCGAGTTCATCGCCCGCTATTTGTTCGATCACGAAGCGATCGTAGGGCTTGTCCTCGTTGAACGCTTGGATGACGTAATCACGGTAGCGCCATGCGTTGTCAATATTGAGATCGTATTCAAAGCCGGAACTGTCGGCGTAGCGGACGACGTCGAGCCAAAAACGTCCCCAGCGCTCGCCGTAATGGGGCGAAGCCAGCAGCCGGTCAATCACCCTTTCGTAAGCATTGGGGGCGGGATCTTTGACGAAGGCATCGACTTCGGCGGGGGGTGGCAGCAGGCCAACCAAGTCCAAATAGGCGCGGCGGATCAAGGTTCCGCGATCGGCCTCGGGAGCGGCCTCCAGGCCTTTATCGTTCATAGAGGCCCGGATGAACGCGTCGATGGGGTTGCGATTCCAGCGGGAGTCGCTGACCGCGGGCGGGTTTCGGCGGACCGGCTTCTGAAAAGCCCACCACTGGCGGTCCGTATTCGTGATCTGCCGCTCCGTGTATACCCCGTAGGGAGTGCGGACGGCCGGGGTGGAGACAGACGCACCCGAAGCGATTGGAGATGCACTCACGGAATCC
>JAGWQP010000140.1 GCA_028876805.1 Acidobacteriota bacterium
ACGGCGACCCTCGCACACCCGACATTATCGTGCAGCCGAACCCCGGAGTGGTCTACACGGGAAGTCACAAGAAGCACTCAGAGCACGGCGGCTTTGCACAAGACGATACTCACGTGATGATCCTGGTTTCGAATCCTGGCTGGGAGGCGCAAACGGTGACCAGCCTCGTCGAGACCACGCAAGTCGCCGCCACTATCCTTCAGGCATTGGGCCTCGATCCCGGCAGCCTCGACGCCGTTCAAAAGGAGGGCACGCCAGTCCTGCCGGAATTCGGCTTTAAGTAGCGCTCGTGGGGCGGGTGTGGTCGCAATTCGTTTCCCGAGCGGCTTGGGTCTCGTGAAACGGCGAGCCAGCTTTGGAATGATCGCGACCGGGCGGGAGGTTTGCCACTGGTTTCACACTCGAGCGGCATTTGCTGACCGCTCCTGCATGTTGCAACAGCGATGCATCGGCTGGAAGCGGTCGGACAGGATTGGAGAAGGGAGGCATTTCAGCGGCCGGCGGGCACATTGAAGTTGAGCATCTCCCCAATTGGATGGAACCCGGTGACTTCGGGACAGTTTGACACCTGGCTCAGGGGCCGCGGCTCTGTTCGCGCAGCAACTAGGCGGATCGGCCGCTTTGAGTCTCTGTCGTGGACCTAGCTGCGGTCGTCGGTTGGCTCTGCGTCTAGGTACGGCTCGGTCTGGTGCTCTACTGGGTCTTGGCGTTCGCTCTGCGGCGAGCCCACCAGGGCCGGATGGGCTGGATCCGGACGGTTTCTGTTAGACTGCGACAGAATTTTCTCCAGCAGGACCGGAACCTCATAAACAGCAAGATTGCGCATAGAGGCCACGCGTTGACGGAAGCGTGAGTAGTGCTCGGGAACCGCCAGAGTCTCGACGGCTGCGGAGATCTCCAGGAAAAAGCTGCGGACCACCAGGCCGACCTGCTGCTCCTCGATCCAATCCGCGTTGTACCGCTCGTGCGCCATGGTCCAGGCATTTCGTTGCACGACGACCGGCAGGCGCTTGACCAGCGCCTCGCTGATGCTGCCGGGTCCCGGCTTGCCGATGAAAAAGTCGGACAATTCCATATAGAACGGAACCTCGCGCGTGAAGCCCTCGATCCACATCGGAATCCGCCGATCCATGGCTCGAAGCTGGGAGATCACTTCCGCGTTTTTGCCGCAGAGCAGGATCAGCTGAACCCTGCTCTCGGCGCGATTCAGCGCTTGCGCGATACGCACCATTTCGGCCGATCCTTCGCCGCCGAACAGCACCAGGCCCGTGAGAAGGTCCGGCCGAAGCCCCAGCCGCACCCGTTCGGCGGCGCGATTGACTTGGAGCGGCTCGTAGAATTTCGGGTGAAGGATCATCCCCGAGGTCTGCAGAATGCGATCGGCGGCCATCCCGAGCTCGCGCGCCTGACTCGCCGCCCTCTCCGAGCCACAGATCACATACTGATCCTGGCGTTCGATCCAGAAATGCGGAGGATAATCGGCAATATCGGTTATCAGCGTGACGAACGGAGCGCCCGGCCGACTGCGATCCAGCGCTTCTTTGAGCGCGCGATTATAATGCGGGATCAGCGAGACGACCATGTCCGGCTGCGACTCGGCCCAATAGCGTTCCAACACGCCTACTTGTGAGCGGTGGCTCAAACGGATCAAAAGATGGCCCAGGGTGATCAGCTGCGCCGAACCGGCCGTCCACCCACGCCGCAGCATGATGTTGTAGATGTCCTGAAAGGGAATGCCCGTGAACTTGCGGATGAAATCGATCGAATCCAGCAGATCCTGGATCGAGAGCATCTCCAGCTCCCATGGACGTTGTTGCTGCTGAATTACCTCGCTCAGCGCAGTCGCCGCCGCGCGATGTCCTCCTCCGGAATCGACGTAAATGAGGGCGACTTTTCGCCGCAGTGTCCGATCCGTTGCTCCGATTGGGGGTTGTGGCATCAGACGCACCTTGCCTAAGTCTGAGCGCCTCTCAAACCTGGTGAAACGTGCTGGGCGTCGGCCGCTCGCGAACCCCGTAGCCGCTTAAGCTCGCGCGCTGCCGGCGATTCGCGATCCAGGCGCAGGGCCTGTTCCCACTCCGCGATGGCTTCAACCAGGTGGCCCTGCGCTTCAAGGGCCAAGCCGAGCTTCCAATGGGCCTCCGCTGCCGGGGGTTCGTTGCCCTCCGGCTCCTGGGCCAGATAGACGCGAAAATACCGTTCCGATCGGGAAGGATCCCGGCCCCGGCCCAGAAGTTGCTCGGCGGCTCTGTAATACGGGGCCAAGTCATCCGGGACCTGCCGGGAACTCTGTTGCAAAACCGCTTCGAGCTCGGTCCACTCGGCTCGATCAGCGTAAATCCTGGACAATACCGCGTAGGAGTCGACGCGGCTGGGGTCCAGCTTGGCGGCAACTTTGGCTGCAGTCTCGGCGGCCTCGAGCTCAGCAGGCTCTTTGTCGAGATAGAAGCGAGCCAACTCAATCTGTGCTCGGTAGCTTAGCGGCTGCGCTCGCGCGGCCTGGCGCAGCAGAGCTTCGGTCTCCGAGGCCCGCCGCTCGAAGGAGGCGATGCGGGCATTTGCCAGGAATCCTTCGGGCGCGTTGATATTAAGGATGCGCTCCGCGGTCTGTTCAGCTTTTCTCAAATCCCCGCCGGCGATGCCGGGCGCAAGCAAGTAGAACTCCAGTAGGTCACGGAGAGCCTGGGCGTCACGCGGATCGAGCTCGATCGCTAGGTCGATCTCCTTCCGAAAGCGCCTGGCCAGAAGCAGTTCCTGGATCGGCCCCGCACGCCGCGCCCGCACGCCCAGAACCTCAGCGAGTTGACGATGAAATTTTGCGACCCGGCCGTTGAGAGCGACGGCTCTCTCGGCAAGCCGCAGAGGAGTGGTGTCTTCGCCGAACGCATGGCGGATCTGGGAAAGAAGGAAGGTCGCCAGTGGATCATCAGGACTCTCGTGAAGGTGCGATTCGACGATCGCCCGCGCCTGCTTCCAATGGCCGGCTTGGATCAGCCTCTCCGGTTTGGTTTGTTGAGCCGCGGCAGACGCCGCCGCGCACATCACCAGCAGCGGAATTGCGACACCGCCTGCCAGTGGGGCTGCCTGCCGCCTGTGAGTCATAGGGTTCACCGGCTTTGCTACCAGCTTTAAGGCTTGGATCATTTCAGGTCGATAACAGAGACGTGAATTTTCGAATTTTAGAAGCGGCTCACGCGCGAGCCGCGAGGTCCTTTTGCGCCTGGGCGGTGGCGGACGCGATCGGCTTGGGCGCGATCCGGCGCTCCTCATGCTGACCGCGCAGGACCCCGATCCAACCTGCGGCAGCGGGACTGGTGAAGCGTTCGGTCCAGAGGGCGCGAAACTGCCGGATCTTACGGCGCTCCGAATTCTTAAGGGATGACTGGAGCTTCTTGCTGCACTTGGCATCGGCCGCTATGGAAAGCACGGTCCGGTAATCATTCATCACACCCAGTACGGTTTGAACCGCTTTGACCTCGCGGAGGCATTCCTCGGCGGCAGACCCGTAAACGGGGAGGAACAATTCCAGCGTGTAGCGGAATTTCTTGGTTCGGATGCGGAAGTTGTGAAGCTTTTCAGCGGAACTGTGGGAAACGGCCGCCTCTCCCGCCTTCCAGAAGCGATCGGTAATCCGCGGCAGAGTCCTCGTGGCCACGGTTCGCGGCGACGCTGGAAAATCGCATTGAGGAGGATTCAATCCCAGCCCGTCGCACCACTTCGAAACGCGCGTGCGGACAGACAGCCGCTTCAAGATAGTAAGCAGTGATCGTTCCGCGTCCAGCCGCCGGGTTTTTACCGCGCGCCCGAGGGCAGCCGCATCCGGTGTTCCAGTTCTCGACAGAATCTTGGCGGCGATATCGTAATTCCGTACGGTGCCCGCCGCCGAAAAGACTGGTTTCAGTTCTCTGCGAATCCTCTTGGCGGGTTTGCGGGGAAGGTAGACCTTAAAAACCACCAGCGCCTGGTCCAATCTTCGAATGGCGACTCGAAGGTCGTGAACCGCTTCGGGGCTGGTGCGCTTCGCCGTGTAGTTCGCTTGAAAGGCAACACGCTCGATCAGTCTTCGGAGTTGCTCGGAGGGAATCGAGGGCTTCGCGCCTCTCGCTGATTGTTCGCGCATCGCCAGTGTCATTTGATTGTAACCGGCGATCGAGGCGGGACGCCAGCGCGAGCAAACGGGGTTCGATCGGCCCGCGGGAGCGGCCGTATCGGGAGCGCGTCCGTCGAAATTTCGCCCGGAGAGCGAGCTCGATGGTTCTTCGGCCACGCTTGCTTTACGAGCTGGCGGTGGCTGATCAGGTCCGAACGGGCAGCTCGCCACGTCGATGTTCGGCGCATCCCGGCGAATGTTGAGAGGTTGGCGAATTCTCAATCGAACGACGCACCGGCCGGCTCAGTAACCGCGAAGGTTTTGCCCGCGGACATCAAGAAGGTGACCCTGCCGGGACTGAGTCAGCGAAGAATCGCTACTGCGCCTTTGACGATCTGGTCGGTTAGGTCCAGCGGATTCTCTGTCGGGCGGTCAAGAGTCGATTCCGATTCTCCGCTCCTCGCGAAGGAACCATATGGCGGCGATGCCTGAGAGGAAGGCAATAGCTGCCAACACCAAAAACGCTCCATCCCAGCCGTAGTTCGCTGAAATGCTAGCCATCGAGCCGCCGGAAATGATGCCGCCCAGATAGCCGATTCCGTCGATCAGACCGGAGGCGGTGCCGCTCCCTTGTTTTCCTCCGAAATCCAGGGCGACAGCGCCGGCTAAAAACGAGTACGGTCCCAGAATCAGAAAGGCGACTGTCGCTACCAGAATCACCGGCCAAGTTCGTGAACCGTGGCCGTCCCGGAGCCGAGGGCCATGAGGACGACTCCGGAAGAAACCAGGCTGCCGAGCATCAGCGCAGCGCGGCCCCCACGGCCTAACCGGTCGCTCAACCAGCCGCAGAGGATGACGGACGCGCCACCCGATAGCGGAAACAGCCCGCTCTTGCTGGCCGCTTCGCCGGCCGACATACCTGTAGTTTGAGCGAAGTACGTGGGGGTCCACAGGCTAAAGGTCTCGCGCAAAATCGTGGTCCCAAGGGAAAGGGCGCAGGCCAGCCAGAAGACGCGGCTGGTCAAGAACGGCTGGAGCAAATGCCGCAAGCTTCCAGGCTGGCCTGGCGTGGCCGCCTGCCGAAACAGATTGGCAGGGTTCACCGGCGGCGCGGGCGCGCCGATCTCGGCGGGAGATTCGCGCAGCCAGATCGTGCAGCCGATAAGGACCAGGGCCAAGACCGCGGCCGCTGCCAGAAAAACCCCGCGCCAGCCCACGCCTTGGGAGATCAGTGCTCCCATGAACTGGCGCGCTACGGCATCGCCGAACAAGTAGCTCAGGCTGATGAGGGCCATGACGGTACCGTAAGTGCGAAACGCGAACCAGCGGGAAACAATCTTCACTGCTCCGGCCCAACCAAGGGACTGCACCAGCCGGTTGCCCATCCAGGCGAGCGTGAACAGTGGCAGGGTTCCGGAAGCGGCGAACAGCAAACTGAACGCGATGCTTCCTCCCATCCCAAATAGGAAATTTCTGCGGCCGCCGAACAGGTCAGCGAGGCTCCCGCTGGGAAACTTGCCGATCGCGTAAGCCAGGACCCCGAAGGACGCAACCGAGCCCAGCATGACTTGAGCAGCCGCGTTGCTTACGCCGCGGTGCGCCATTTCGGCGATGAGCAGCGGCATTGCGACCGAAAGGTTTGAACGGCAGAGATAGTAACCGGAATATCCGCCGATCAACAGCGCCACGTTCAATACCTGGCAGCGCGTCAGGTTGCGGGCGCGGACCCTACTGGCGGGCGCGGACCCTACTGGCGGTCACGGCCGTTCTCCAGCCGCCAGCCGTCCTTCGATTTGTTCAATCACCGGATCCAGTTCCGGCGCGCTGTCCACCACGTAGTGGGCGCCGGCTGCCCGGAGGCTCTCTCGCGCGCCTTCCAGGCGGCGACGGCGGTCGTCAATCGGGAGTGCCGCGAGATCCGATGCGCTCAAGCCAATTTGATTCCCCGTCTCCGCTACACCCACCGACCACATCCCGGCGTTGAGGCCTTCCTCGATGTCGCTCGGAGTGTCCCCGACCTTGACCGCAGCAGCGGTCGAACTCAGCTGGAATGACAGGGCAATGCGCAAGCACATCCACGGATAGGGCCTGCCTCCGCCCACATCATCGGGACAGAGGGCGAGATCTGGGCGATAACCCTGTTCGGCCGCTTGCGTTAACAGGACATCCAGCATGGGGCGCGTGTAGCCGGTAGTCGCGCCCAGCTTCAGGCCGCGCTGGCGCAATCTCCCGGCCAAGCCGGTCACGCCGGCGATGAGCTGCGCATGCTCCTCGAGGATCTCCATCTGCAACGGCGTGAACTCCCTAAACATCGCATCTACGTCCGAATCGACTGGTGCTCGGGAGTGCCGGTTGCGCCACGCCGCCGAGACATGCGGCCGTTCGAGAATCCGCCGTATGTGGTCTTTTTTGAATAGGCCCATGTCGCGCCGCACGTCGGCGTCGCTGAGCGGAATCGAACGATTGGCGAAGAGCCTCGTCACCGCCCTCACCGGCGCCAGGGAGCCGAAGTCCAGCGTGGTTCCCGCCCAGTCGAAGATAACCGCCTCCAGTCGGTTCACAGGCCTATCTGATCGATGGTCTCGGCCGCGACACCAAACGATAGAGTCATGCCGGAGCCGCCAGGTGAGGTGACGATTCGCACTCCGGCCTCGGGTTCAAGGACAAGATACGGTTTCTCGGGATGCTTGGCATAAACACCGTGCCATCGTTGGGCGACCCGCAGAGTGGGGGCCCGCAGGAATTTGGAAATATAGCAAAGAATCAGCTCGTCAATTTCTTCTCTGTTGAAGACATCGATCGAGAGCCCGTACTCGTGCGAATCGCCGAGCGTGAGTTCGCCACAGGCTGTCTGCGAGACGAGGCCGTGAATGCCCCATCGTTCAAATTCGGGTGACTCGGCCGCTATCCGTGCCTGGAGAGCCGGCAACGTACTGCACACACCGAACGACGGATAGAAACGGAGCGTGAGGCCGGCGGCGAGGGCCGGCCCCAGCCGCCAGTCGTTCGGCTGCGGCTCGGTTCGCAGCATTTGCAACTTGACGCGGGTCAGGCCCGACTGCGCGTACACCTGAGGATACAGCGACTCGAAATCGTCTCCGCTGCAGACAATCACGCGCTCCGCCCTCCAGGGTCCCTCACCGGTCTGGACCCATGGCGGTTCAATTCCGCGTACGGAGCAGCCAAAGCGGAATTCGACTCCAAATCGTTCGTTGAGATATAGGGGGAGACTAGCAAGAGTCACCCGAGGATCGACGGTGACTTCGCTATCACTCCAGAGGGCGCCAACCAAATCGCGGGGTTCGACCGCGTTCGAGCGGCCCAGCACTTGATCGGCGCTCAGCCAGGTACATCGATAGCCCAAACCGGGCGCGACTTCGGCAAACTCACGAGCCACGGCGGCTTCGTCGCCACGGTAGACGAGGTGCAACGACCCGTCTGGCCAATAGGGGAGGCGGGCGGCTTCAAGCACCTCCAACCAGCGCGCCCGGCTCCGGAGCGCCATTTGATGGAGCCGCCCGTGCGGTTGCCCGACTGGCCAGATCAGGCCGAAGTTGCGCACCGAGGCGCCGGCAGCGCGGGGGCTGCGTTCGAACACGGCCACTCGCCGGCCCCTCTGCGCCGCTTCATAGGCATGCGCCAAACCGAGGATTCCGGCTCCCACTACGGCCAAGTCTGCGTGATTTTCCATGTTCGTCACTTGGGAATAGCGGCGCGAGTGGGTGATTTGACAGCGTGAGCCTAGCGCAACTGACCCAGCGTACAACAGGATAAAGGCCAGAGATTACAACAGTGTGACTATTTCCTAAGTGCCAGCCCTGGCACCAGGAGAACTGCAAGCCGGAGTGGCACCTTTCTCGCGGGAATGACGGTGGTAATTGGGTTCTGAATCCGGCACTATCTCGAATCGCCGCCCCGTCGGGTCTACGGGGCGCCAGTCGTCGCGTCGAGAGTTCCCAGTAACACCGTCCACCGATTCGACGGGACTCGGAAGAGGTGACTCCGACCATTCGGCCTTTCCCCTTTTGGTGGTTCAGCCAACCGGGTGGTTATAGACCCGCCAGCACTTTTTCGATCGCCGCGGCTGCGGCGCGCTGCGCTTGTGTCAGATCTTTCTCGTTCAACGTCAGTGGTTCGGGCGTCTGGTCCGGGTAGACATAAGCCGAGTCCGTATTCGCCTTCTGTTGAACCAGCAGTTTGAAGGTGTCGCCGTTTTTGAAATCCTTCAACCACGATTCGTATTCCTGGATCAGGTCATCATGTTTCCGCCGGTATTCCGGCACCACGTCTAGAGATACCTTTGTTCCGCTCGCTAGCGCCTTCTGCGCGCCGAAATAGACCGTGCTCAGTCCCGCCAGCTGTCCCTCTGCGGCCATCAGGCTGAAGTTGACGTCGGTGGTGATGTCGTTCAGGGTCGGTCCTTTGTAGGGATCGGAGGTGTCGATTTCCTGCGGCGTGCCGTCGTCTGCCAGATTCGCTTCGAACGGTTCGACGTGGTCATTCTGCAGCTGGTGCTCGGGGCCGTACGTCCGCAAGTGTGCCCGGTCCTGCGTGATAACTCCATCCCAGTTCGAGCCGTAGTCAATGGTCATCACATAACCGGCTTTCAGGATGTGCGCGGCCCCTTGCACGAACTTCTCTTCGCCCAAATTGAGATAAGTCACTACGCCGCGATCGTTCCTTGCGAGTTCTTCGGCATACAGGCGCGCGTACCGCTTGAAATGGCCAGCGAGTTCGGGAATCGCACGTGCCGGAAGGTACACCTCGTGAAATTCGAGCGGTTCGAGTTCCGCCGCGTAATCCTTCGTGGCGGCGAGAGATTCCATCAACGCCAAGAACGCCGAGCGGTTGAGATACGTGGTGTCGGCATGCCTGGAGGCGAGAATCTTGTCCTGGATGGACCGGTCGGCCGCGGCCACGAGTTCCGCGACTGCCGGCGGGACCGATTTCCGCAGCTTGTCCCAGGCCTTGGCCGAAAGTGACGGAACCACGTAGGCAACTTCGGTAGCGCCGTCGGCAGCGAGAATCACTTTGTGGACGCTGAAGGCGTCCGGGAGTTCGTTGGAGAGTACGATACCCTTCAGGCTTGACGGAGCAATCGCAGCCGTGGGCTCGGTGGCGTCCGCCTCACGCGCTTCAAACTGCTTCCCGAACCGGGCATTGCGTTTGCGCTGCGCCACGCTTAACGCCGGCGACCGGTCGTAACACACATAAGTGGTCTGCGTGGCGAAATTCCGCCACCTCGGGTTGTCTTTCGCTTTCTCGGCCAGGTAAGTGAGGATCTGTTCGGCCAGCGCGCCGTCGCCGGCGCCGAACTCCGCGATGGTGAATCGCTCCTCTGAGCTGAGCGTGCCTGCTGACCGCATCCCGTCCCACATACGGAAAATCTGCTCCGCGATCATCTGCCCGAAGTACGGCGAGAGCACGATAGGAAACGTCTGGTAATCAGAGGAAAAACTCACTCGTCCGCTCGCGTAATAGCCGAACTTGGGATGGAACATCACCAGATCCTGGTAATCGAGGAAGGAAGGGAAGTAGTTTTGAACCAGTGCCTCGGCGGCGGAAGCGAGTTGGAGCTCATCGTGGACTTCGGTGGCGTTTTCAAGCTGCGCGCGGCTAGCCTTGTCGGCGGCGGCAAGATGTGGCGGAGGCGCCGCGCACAACACGGAGAAGACGAGGAGCGCAGGGACGATCAAATTCTGGAAGCGGATGGCGCGCATTGTGACCAGCTTACTCCATCGCTTGATGAGCGTACAATGTCCCAATGAACTTGCGTCTTCTCGCATGGGGCGTCGCCGGCGCACTCACTGCACAAATGGCGGTAGCCAAAGTCATCGACGGGACCGCCACGATCGCCCGGATGACCGTGCATTACAAAGTGGTCCTTCCCGCGGACTATGATCCCGCGCAGACGTATCCCGCGGTCCTCGCCTTCCCGCCCGGTTCGCAGGATATGAGCATGGTAATGACCACCCTTGTCGAGAACTGGGCCGGGCAGGCGCCGCAGCGCGGGTACCTCGTGGTGATTCCCGCTGCTCCGAACGGGCATTTGTTCTTTCAGGACGGCGCAAAGGTCTTTCCCGCGTTTCTCGACGAGCTTCTCGCCGAATACAAGATCCGCGACCGCAAATTCCACATCGCCGGGATGTCCAATGGAGGGCGCAGCGCGTTTTTCATCGCCGCGTCTTATCCACAGTATTTCTGGTCAGTAACCGGGTTTCCGGGCTTTCTTCCGGATCTCACGCCCCAGCGGGTGAGCGCGCTTGCTGGGATGTGCATCAATCTCCACGTGGGCGAGCTTGACACCGAATGGCGTCGGACCATGCAAGAACAAGCGGAGGTGTTTCGTGCGAAGGGATTTACGGTACACATGAGCGTCGAAAAAGGCCAGGGCCACGTGATGAGCACACTGATGGGAGGGGGGGCGGCCCGACTGTTCGAGGAAATCGAAGACGCGCGCCAGGGCTGCGCGAAGTGAGGCGGCGGATAAGTCGCCGGCCCCACAGTGGATGAACTGCCGGCCCGCCGGAGTTCCGCGCACGCGCAATGGCAAGCGGAACCTCGACGCGCCTACACCCCGAACCTCGTGGGGGAAGCAGGATCCCTCCGGGATTTGGCACCTCGAACACTCATTGTGCGGACAGGACGGCGGCTGCGGAGATTATGTGGACGGCCCGGAGTTTCGGGACATTGCCGAGCGGCTTCCGGGCGGGCTGTCCTACCAGCCGAGGACGGCCGGACTGATGAAGAAGAGGGCGGCGGAGGTGGGCCGCGATGATCCAGTGGCGGAGTCGAGGCCGGCGGGCGCGCTGCGCCTGCTGACGTCTCCTCCCCCACGTAAAATCATCGAGAGCTCCCGCTGAGGTCGTCATTGTTTCCGAGCCTGATGTCACCCATCGCCAGATTTCGACCGACGGACGACCTTTGCCCAAGGGTGCCTCGCCGTCGCACCGGCAGGTGGCAGGGCGACCGGCTGATGGTGGAGAAGCATGGCCTTCGCGATGGCACCTGGCTGGACCGCAGGTTGACGGGCGCGGCCAGGCTGACCGAGCGGTTCCGGCGCGTGAGCTATGGACTCCTGGAAATCGAGCTCACGATCGATGACTCGAAGGCCTACACCAGGCCGTTCACCTCAAAGACAACCACCTCTCGCGGGCGACCCCGAACTGCTCGACAATTACTGTTAGGACGACGAAAAAGACGCCATCCACGCGTCCGCAAGTGACGAAGCTACGCGCAGCAGGACTCGAACAACTTACGAGAATAGCGGGCACGCGCCAGGACGCCGTCCGAGGCCCGCTCGATGGTCTCTCGGATCCGGCGCAAGTCTACGCCCACCAGCTTGCCCTGCCACTTCATCACCCTTCCCGCAATGAAAACATTTTCCACGTTGCTGGTGTCCATTAGGGTCACGATCGTACCGGGCACGTTGTTCATGGGGAACACATTGATCCGATCTATAGCGAGCATGAGGATATCCGCCTCTTTGCCGGGAGTGAGCGTCCCGATTTTGGCATCGAGGTGAGCGGTTCGTGCGCCTTCGACAGTTGCCATCTCCAGCACGTCGCGGCAGGTTAGGAGGCGGGGCAGATTCTTCTCGCCGGCGAGCGCCCGCTGGTTAACCAGGGCGCGCTGAAGGGTGAACGCGCTGCGCATGATGGAAAACATGTCGGCGGTCATGTTACATTCGACGTCGACACTCAGGCTCGGGCGAATCGCATGATCAAGCGCCGCTTGAATCGGCGGCATGCCGTGTCGCATTTGCATTTCGATGGCCGGCGCAATTGAAACATGCCCGCCGGAGTCAGCGATCAGTCTCCAAGCGGCTTCGTTGATCTGCGTGCAGTGGATGTATTCGGTGTCGGGGCCCAGCAGACCCGCGTTCTTCATCGCCTGCAAGTCACCGTTGATGAAGTGCATGACAATCGCGGCGCCCAGGGAGCGGGCGAGCTTCCAGTGATCGGCATTCAGGCCCGTGTGTAGGGCGAGTGTGAGCAATTGGTCGCGGGAAGAAAAATATTGCCGGCTCAGGCGGGTGAGATCCTGGGGAAACTGGCTGGCGGGGCCCTGCCCAGAGGAGTAGGCGAAGACGGCGCGGCGCCCGGATTCTTTCAGGCCGGCGATACAGGCGTCGGTGTGAGCGGGCGTGTGCGAAACTTGCGAGGTATCCACAGTGGTGGTGACACCGGCGTTGATCTGGTTGAGAGATGCCACCAGCTCCGAGATGTAGGAGTCTTCCGGCCGATACGCCGGGGTGAGGATGCCCTGAATGGTGGAAAGATAGTTGGTCGGGGAATCAGCGGTCAAACCGAGGTTGCCATCGGAAAGAATGCTGCGCAGCAACGTCTCGTACTGATGGTGATGGGTGTCGACGAAGCCGGGCATGACAATGTGGTCAAATGCGTCGACAATCAGGGCCGACCGGCCGGCATCGAGGTTGGGGCCGAGTGCCGAGATCTTCTTGCCTTCGACCAGAACATCGGCCTTTTCGAAATCCCCCACCTTCGGGTCGAGGCTCAGCACGACTCCTCCCCGCAGAAGGATTCGGCGATTGGGGTCCCCCTGAGCGCGTTCGAGGCGCTCTAAGGTTGCCGCACCACTGGGACTGGGCTGCGCGAGGCCCCGGGCGCGACCGGCGGTGACTCCCGCGGCGATTTGAAAAAGGTTCCGCC
Organism: Acidobacteriota bacterium; assembly: GCA_028876805.1. GTDB lineage: Bacteria > Acidobacteriota > Terriglobia > Bryobacterales > Bryobacteraceae > PSRJ01. The sequence continues at coordinate 12,763 of JAGWQP010000140.1, forward strand.
GGGAAACGCGGCTGGGTACTGAACCTGGCATAAGATCTCCTCGGCTTTCCACAATATCCGGTTTTCGCGCGGAGTGGACTGCGGCGCGGACGATCTCCGCCCGCCCTGTGATAGCCTTGGATGCTTGGATAGTAACCCCGGGGAGGCTTCATGCGATTCACCTGGTTCAACCTGATGCCGTGGCCGTATCTGCCGGAGGATTTCCCGTGAGCAGAATCGCTCGGTATGGGTAGATATCAGCGGGAACTTGTTCGATCCCGTCAAGGGCCACGCGCTGTATAACGACTACATGGACCTGCTCGAATACGCGGGCGGGGTGGGGTTCGACGGCATTGGCGTCAACGAGCATCACCAGAACGGCTATGGCCTGATGCCTTCTCCGAATCTGATCGCGGCCGGCCTGGCGCGGCGCACCGACCAGTGCGCTATCGTCGTGCTGGGAGCTTCGATTGCGCTCTACAATCCACCGCTGAGGGTGGCCGAGGAATTCTCCATGCTGGATTGTCTCTCCGGAGGTCGACTGGTGGCGGGATTTCCCGTGGGGACTTCCATGGATACGAACTATTGCTACGGTACGATCCCCGGTCTGACGCGTGAAAAATACGCCGAAGCGCACGAGCTGATCCGGCGTGCGTGGGCCGAGCGCGAGCCATTCGCCTTCAACGGACGTTACACCAAGCTGCGGTACGTCAACCTGTGGCCGCGGCCCGTGCAGCAGCCGCACCCACCCATCCACATTTCCGGGTGGGGGTTCGCTTGAGACTTTCGACTTTTGCATCGACCACACGTATTCGTATTCGTACCTGAGCTTCGGCGGCTACATTCGCGGCAAACAGCTGATGGATGCCTATTGGGACCGCGTGGCCCAACGCAACACGCCGGACACGTCGCCGTATCGCGCGGGTTTCGCCCAGTTCATCTGCGTGGCCGATACCGACAGCGAGGCCGAGCGGCTCTACGCTCCGCACGTTCATTACTTCTATAACCGCTGCCTGCACGTGTATCCGGGTTTCGCCGATGCGCCGGGCTATCGCACCATCAAAACGATTCAGAAGGGTGTGCTTTCACAGTACGCCCCCGGCTCCCTGTTCCAGGAGCACCCGTGGAAAGATTTGGTGGAGAACGGACACGTGATTGCGGGGAGCCCCGAGACCGTACGCCAGCGCATGGAAGAGCTGATCGAAGGCCTGAGGGTCGGCAATGTTTTCTGCCTGATGCAAATCGGTGACATGCCGAAGGACAAGTGCATGCACTCGACTCGGCTGTTCGCCGAAAAAGTGATGCCGAAGCTCCGCCACTTGTTTGCTGAGTATGCCGGCGATGGCCGTTTCTGGTGTCATCCGCTGCCAAAACGCGCGGTGCCGGCGGAGGTGCGCGAGCGCCCGCTGGTGGATGCGTAAGGAGATCGCGCGATGGAGCTCAAGACGCTAAACACTCACCGCGTCCCGGTTCGTTACTACGAGGGTGGCGAAGGCCCGCCGCTGGTGTTCCTGCATGGAGCCGGCGGCCTGGTGATGGACTTCCAGTTCCTCGATCAGCTCGCCCGGCGATTTCATGTGTACGCACCGCTCGTTCCTGGTTATGGCGACAGCGAAGAGTGTCCCGAGCTGCGGGACATGCTCGACTTCACGTTGCACACCTGGGACGTGGTCGACGCGCTCGGTGTTCGGAATCCGATCCTGGCCGGCTTCTCGATGGGCGGGATGATTGCCGGCGAGATGGCGGCGCTCGCGCCGCACGACGTGGCGCGCCTGGCGTTGATTGCGCCCGCTGGCCTGTGGCTGGACGAGCATCCCATTCCCGACATCTTCGCGATGCTGCCGTACGATTTGCCGAAGGTACTGTTCTATGATGAGGTGGCCGGCGCCCAGGCGATGACCGCGGGCATGGACCTGGGCGATCCCAAATTCTTGCAGGCCTTTCTGGTAGAAAATGCGCGCCAGCTCGGTGCGGCCGGCAAGATTTTGTTTCCCATTCCCGAGCGCGGTCTGGCGGGCCGCCTGTACCGCATCCGCGCCAAGACGCTGCTCATCTGGGGCGAAAGCGACAAGCTCATCGCGCCGGCCTACGCGCGCGCCTTTCAAAATGCCATCGCGGACGCCGAAGTGGTGATGATTCCGCAAGCCGGCCACCTAGTACCGTTTGAGAAGACGGCGGAAGTGGTCGCGGCACTTTCGCGTCTGGTGTAGTCCAGGTAGAATTATCCTGATGCGATGGCTGCTCGCGGCGCTGGCCTGGGGAGTCGGAGTCCCGGCGCTCATCGGAGCGGACTGGATTAGAGTCAACTCCCCAAATTTCGAGCTTTACACCAGTTCGGGTGAACGCGAAGCGCGCGCGACACTGGATATCTTCGAGCAAGCTCGCGATTTCTTTTTGCGCGTGAAATCCACCGCGCTCGCTGCCCGGTTGCCCGTGACGCTGGTCGCCTTTGGCGATGCGAAAGATTACCGGCCCTATAGCCTGAAATCGTTCACGCCCGCGTATTTCGTCGCCGATGAGCAGCGAGATTACATTGTCATGAGCGATCTTGGCGCCGACCGCACGCGGGCTGCGATTCATGAGTACGTTCACCTGTTGGTGCGCGACTCGGGTTTCGCGCTGCCGGTTTGGCTGAATGAAGGCATGGCGGATGTCTACTCCACCTTCGCAGCCCAGGACGGAAAAATCATGGTGGGCTCGATTCCGCGGGACCGCAATTACGCCCTTACGCATGAAAAATGGATGCGGCTTCCGGCCTTGGTTGCCGTGGGCATGAATTCTCCGGAATACAACGAGCAGGAGCGCGCCGGTATCTTTTACGGGCAAAGCTGGCTGCTCGCGCACATGCTGATCCTGGGTGACGGGTACGCGGCGAAATTTCCGATGTTTCTGGCAGAAGTCTCAGCCTCGGGTTCCTCGCAGAACGCCTTTTCGAGCGCGTACGGCAAGACGCTGGCCGAAATCGAGCGTGACATGAGCGCCTATTTTCGGCAGAGCACGATCGGTGGAGCCGTCTATCGAGGCGAATTACAGAAAGTCGATATCGGTCCGGCGCGGCCCTCGACCGACCTGGAAACCGCACTCACCCTGGCGACGCTCACAGGGCTTCTGGGCCGTACCGGGGAAGCCTCAGATCGGCTCGAAAAGCTGGCGGTCGCTCATCCGGATGATCCGGAGGTGGAGCAAGCGCTGGCTTACCTCGATTGGCGTCGCGGGAACCTCGATCGGGCGCTCGGGCGTTTCGAGCAGGCGTTGACCCACGGTGCCGGCGGCTGGAAAATCTATTGGGATTACGCCCGGCTGTCCGCTCTGGGAGGGCGCGAGCGCGAACCACGCCTCGCGATGGTGCGAAAGGCGCTCGAGTTGAAGCCGGACCTGACGGAGGCACGGCTCATGCTGGGGCAGGAACTTTATGGGGTGGGCCGATATGCCGAGGCTCAGGCCGAATTGCGACAGATCCTAAACATCGATCCGCCGCACGCGACTTTGCTATTTGTCACCATGGCGTACCTGTCGGCGCAGTTGAGTCAGCCAAGCGAAGCCCGGCGGTATGCGGAAGAGGCGCGAAAATACGCCCGGACGCCCAGCCAAACAGCCAGCGTAGACCGCCTCCTCGAAGACCTGGAGAACCGGGCGGCGCCCTCATCGCCGGGTCTGCCTCCGCCTCCACCCGATGTGGACGATCCCGGGCCGCCCATACTCCGGCACCGCGGGCCTCAGCGCCCGGCTCCCCAGCCGCGATGATCGAGCGGCGGGTTCCTGCGCCTCGGTAGGGAATCCGGCCCCGCCAAGGTATTCAGTTTCGGGCATGACCACCCTTCAATGGACAGAGCGGCGGGCGGGCTACCGCGATCGGGTAACTTCCGGGTATTGACCGATTGAACTTTATGATATAAAGTACTCCACATGAGAAAATTCGCCGATCCTTTCAGGCGGCC
>JAGWQP010000141.1 GCA_028876805.1 Acidobacteriota bacterium
AATTTCTATCCCTTCACACACGCACCTTGATCCATATCTTGTGTCCGGCGCGCGGCAAGTAATGACCGCAGTGGCAAGTGATCGCTCGACGATTTTGCGGCTCATGAACCGACTCATTGCCGCTTAGTGCCGGGCTTCACTCAATCGTCGACGGTAGGGCTCAAAAAATTCCCTGATTATAGGGCTTTGACAGCCGCGAAGACCCAGACTCAAACACACAACATCTAGAAAGTCGCGGAAATGGAGCTTATGGTGCGTCAGGCGAAGCTGACGGGTTCCAGCCGGTGAAAGTCCGGCCCGGGAAAGGTTTAGCGAACCGCCCGGTAGCGAGTGTTGCACCGGCGTCGGTGACGGCGACTGCGAAGCGTACACAGCAATCTGATGGGGTGTGAGATTGAGCCTCGAAATCCATAAAATCGCGGAGGCCGAGCCGGTCATAAGCGTCGAAGGCAACATGTGCGGCACCGTCATGCGAGGTGCTGTCGCTCCGCCGGGGTCGAAGACCACATCACGTCGGAAGGGAATGCGTCGGAACCTGAGAGATCTCACGTCCGGCCACAGGCCGTAAAGCCGACTGGCCCGCATCGGGAAGGCGAGGAGCCGAAGCCGATGATGCACGGGTGTGAGAAGTCAGACTCCGTCATAGTAGCGAGGAAGTCGCCGAACAAAACCGGCCAGCCGGTGGCGGAGGCGATCGAGCGAAGGGCGGAGGCCAAGGAGAACGCGAGCCAGCAACGCACGCGCCGGGCGCAGAACCGGGAAAGCGTGTCACAGGCGCTGGAGCGTGTACGGAGTGCCGCAAGGCAACGGAAGAAGGAACGGTTCACCGCGCTCTTCCACCACCTCACGACCGACCTGCTCCGGCTGTCGTTTTTTGCCCTCAAGCGAGACGCGGCGCCCGGTGCGGACGGCGTAACTTGGCAGGACTATGAGGCAGACCTTGAGCGCAAGCTCACGGATTTGCACGCCAGGGTCCATCGGGGAGGGTACCGGGCGCAGCCATCCCGGCGTCGTTACATACCGAAGGCCGACGGCCGGCAACGCCCGCTCGCCGTGGCGGCGCTCGAGGACAAGATCGTCCAGAGAGCAACCGCCGCCGTACTGAACCAGATTTATGAGGAAGATTTCCTCGGGTTCTCGTATGGGTTCCGGCCCGGGCGCAGCCAGCACGATGCGTTGGATGCGCTGATGGTCGGGATCGGCAGCACAAAGGTGAGCTGGATCATCGACGCCGACATTCGGGGCTTCTTCGATGCGGTCAGCCAGGAATGGCTGGTTCGTTTCCTTGAGCACCGGGTCGGTGATCAACGCATCATCCGCCTGATCCAGAAATGGCTTAGAGCGGGCGTGCTCGAAGAGGGGACGGTGACGGTCAGTGAGACGGGAACGGGGCAGGGCTCGGTAATCTCACCGCTGCTGGCGAACGTTTACCTGCACTACGTCTTCGACCTTTGGGCCGAACGCTGGCGACGGCGGGAAGCCACTGGCACCATGATCATCACGCGCTATGCGGACGATCTGGTGATTGGCTTCGAGCGCAGGGCCGACGCGCATCGGTTCCTCGACATGATGCGGAAGAGGTTTGAGGAGTTCGCGCTGTCGCTTCACTCTGAGAAGACACGCTTGATCGAGTTCGGCCGCTACGCGGCGCATAACCGCGAGCAACGTGGCCTCGGCAAGCCGGAGACCTTCAACTTTCTGGGCTTTACGCTGATCTGCGGCCGAAGCCGTCGGGGCGTTTTCCAGCTTAAACGGAAGACCCGGCGCGACCGCATCCGGGCGAAACTCAGGGAGATCAGGGAGGAACTGCGCTGGCGACGACATCATTCCATACCCCAACAGGGGCAATGGTTGCAGCAAGTGGTCAGGGGTTTCTTTGCCTATCACGCGGTGCCAACAAACATGTCGGCGCTCGTGGTGTTCCGATACCGTGTGACTGAACTCTGGCAGCGCGCACTCAAGCAGCGCAGTCAGAGAGACAAGACCACATGGCGGCGGGCAAGGAAAATCGCCGATGACTGGCTGCCCAAACCGAAAATTCTTCACCCGTGGCCATCAGACAGGTTTGCCGTCAAACATCCGAGGTGGGAGCCGTATGCGGGAAAGCTGCACGTACGGATCTGTGCGGGGGGCGCTCAGTAACGGGCGTCCCTACCGCGCTCGCGTCGAGCTTGTGCGAGCCGGCGCCGTCCGGATGCGCGCAGTAATTCTGGACATCGACGATCAACAGCGCCGCATGGGCCGGATCGATCGGGACTTCGCGGCTCAGTGTGATCATCGAAGCAAAAACTCGCGGTAGGCGGCCGGCAACAAGCGCGCCAGGCGCTCGGCCCACGCGGCCTGGCCTGTCGTATCGGTGATTTGGTCTTGGCGGATCTCGATTTCGACGTGCGCCAGGCCACGCCGCTCGCCATGTACCGGGACGGTATAGTCGGTCAAATCAGTGACGCGGTAAGGCTCATTATCGCCCACCACGAGACCGTCCTCAGCGCTCAGCAATTTGAAGAGAGGATGCGCGAGCCGCCGATCGCGGTTGTACAGAACCGCGGCATGCCACGGGCGCGCCACTCCCTTGAAGACTGGGGTGAAGCTGTGCAGCGCAAC